>PWHM01000076.1 GCA_003554915.1 Candidatus Nealsoniibacteriota bacterium | reverse complement strand
TGGATCAGCGGGGGGACTTGGTTAAAACCTTTAATAAAGGGGAAGTGCCCATATTTTTAATTTCTTTAAAAGCGGGAGGCACAGGGCTCAATTTAACTTCTGCAGATATGGTCATTCATTTGGATCCCTGGTGGAATCCCGCCGTGGAAAATCAAGCCACGGACCGGGCCCACCGCATCGGACAGAAAAAAATGGTTCAGGTGACCAAACTGATTGCCAGGGGAACCGTAGAAGAGAAAATCCATCTAATCCAGGAGCAAAAAAAAGCCATCATCGATCAGGTAATACAAAAGGGAGAAACCATGATATCAAAGTTCAGTAAAGAAGAGTTACTGGATTTACTGGAAATATAGTGTAACAAAACACTTGTACAAAAATAAAGACTAGGTTATTGACCGGGGTTATCATAAACCGACGGTCAAATGCCTAGTCATTTTTTTTCGAATTAAAGATCCTGAATCTTACCTAAATCCTTTACATGGCCGATAACCACTAAAACATCATTAATATCAAGCTCATCTTCTGCTGCGGGAGAGATATTGATCTCCTCGTCATGTTTGATGGCCATGACGTTAATGCCGTGCTTTACTCTAAGATCCAAATCGATCAGGCTCTTGCCTATCCAATTTTTTGGAACTTCCAGTTCCATGATGCTGTAATCTTTGGAGAGTTCGATATAGTCGATAATGTTATGGGCCACAAGATTGTGGGCGACTCTTTCACCCATTTCCCGTTCAGGGAAAACCACACGATCCGCTCCGATTTTGTAGAGTACCTTGGCATGGAGATTGCCTTGGGCTTTTGCTACGACATAATCAATACCGGCCTCTTTAACAATCAAGGTTGCTAAAATCGAGGTTTGAATATCCGTACCGATTGATACAATGGCCACATCAAAGTTTTTAATCCCCAAAGAATGTAAGGCCTGCTCATCAGTCCCGCTGGAAACTACGGCATGGGTAACATGTTCGGATATGTTTTGTACTATTTTTTCATCCTTATCGATGGCCAGTACATCATGACCCAGCTTGGACAGCGACTTTGCCACACTACCACCGAAACGACCACAGCCGATCACTACAAATTGTCTCATATCATCACTCCTTCAATAGTTAATTTAAATTACAAACTTATCCGATAATTACCTTATCTTCAGGATAACGGATCTTTCCTTGATTCTTATGGGTGGATTTCGCCAACGCTAAAGCAACGGTAAAGGGGCCTACCCTGCCCATAAACATCAGGACGGATATCATGACTTTTCCAACAGTGCTTAGGGACGGTGTAATTCCAAGAGAAAGTCCGACAGTACCGAAAGCCGAGGGGGTTTCAAAAATGGTTTCCATAAAGGTGTTTCCGGTCTCTATAATGCTGAGGATCATGGTTATGGTAATTATTAAAATGAGTGCAATAAACATAATGGTTAGGGCTCGATTGATATTATCCCTTGGAATCCGGCGATGAAAAACTTCCGTATCGTATTTACCCCGGATTTGTGAAATGATGGTAAACAGTACGATTCCAAAGGTTACGGTTTTAATTCCCCCCGCAGTGGATGCCGGTGAGCCTCCGATAAACATAAAAATCATCGTAAGAAGCTTCGATGCGTCGGTTAAGGAAGCGGTGTCAATGGTATTGAATCCCGCAGTCCTCGGGGTTACCGATTGGAAAAAAGCGGCCATGAACTTCCCGGGGATACTGAGATCTCCCAGAGTTGCTGCATTGCTCCATTCTAATAGAAGAAAAAGAACGAAACCGATCAGTAAAAGAAGGCCGGAAATAATCAGCACAAGCTTCGTATGTAGGGACCATTTTCGAAGGTTATTCCGATAAAAAAACATATCAATAATTACGGTGAAACCCAGTCCTCCCAGGATGATTAATGTCCATACCGTAAAGTTCACCAGAGGGTTTTGCACGTAGGGCATTAAACTGACACCCCCGCCAATAATATCAAAGCCTGCATTACAAAATGCGGAAACCGCATGGAAAATACTAAACCAAATACCCTGGGCCCATCCCAGCTCCGGGATGAAAACAAAGGATAATAAAATGGCGCCGACGGCCTCGATGGCCAGAGTCCCGATAATAATGTATTTGGTTAGGCGGACCACTCCGGATAGGTCATTTTGATTTAAGGAGCTTTGGATTAACAACCGTTCTTTCAGTGAGATTCTTTTCCCGATGATCATGGCAAACATGGTGATCATGGTCATAAAGCCCAGTCCGCCGATTTGAATTAATAACAGGATCACCAATTGTCCGAACATACTCCAATGGGTTCCGGTATCCACAACAACAAGACCGGTTACGGCAACAGCGGAGCTTGCGGTAAAAAGTGCATCCACATAGGGAACGCTGAGACCATCTGCTGAAGCAATAGGAAGGTTTAAAAGGATACTTCCGATAATAATGACACTCAGAAATCCCAGTACAATTGCTTGGGTGGGATTAACGTTTTTGCTGGTTAACAGATTCATTGATGAAAACACCACACTTTACCTGAATTTACTATACGGGTAGGATTTCCTTTGAAAGATCAGGATAATAATTTAAGTTCCCGTTAAAGATAGAGCTATTGTATCATAAAGCAGATGATATTTCTATTTAGAAAAAAAGGTGGAAGGGTGGGGCGTTAATGATTTAATCTGGAAAAACGCTTGATATCCTGTATAATCGTTATTCCACCATAAAAGACTACCAGAAATTCCAATCTTCCCAGCATCATTCCTACAATCTGGGTCCAAAGCATACCTCTTGGTAACTCCGGGGATGTTACTCCTAAGGAGAGTCCCACGGTTCCGATACTGGATCCGAACTCAAACATCGCATCTTTTAAGGAAACTCCGTAAAACAGAAAAATACTTACACCAATCACATAGGTAATCATATACAGTACAACAAAATTTCCGGTTTCCCGTAGATGTTTTTCCGTTACATAAAGCTTGTCCAATCCTTTGTATACATAATACTGGGGTACGCTATTTTTCGGTTTGCCGAATCGAACCAGTTCCCACCAAAGAGATTTTGATAACAGATAGATCCGATAAAGCTTCATACCTCCCGCAGTTGATCCGGTACCGCCTCCAATGAGCATTAACACCATCATAATAAATACCGGTGCTACAGGCCAGTCACTATATCCCACCGTTGAGAATCCCGTTGTGGTAAGGGCTGAAACAAACTCGAATATGGTTATTCGAAGCCCTTCGCTTACGTTACCGTAGTAGGGAATTAGGCTTACAACACTTACCAGGGGAATGATGATCCCTAGAAGAAAAACGAAAAATCGCACCTCTCCGTTTTTCATGGCCAGTTTTACTTTTCCGCTGATAATTCCATAATGGATAACAAAGTTAGTTGTTCCGATGACCATAAGCACAATGGTGATGGCTTCAATCAAAAAACTTTGGTAATGGCCAATGCTATCGGTTTGCGTGGAAAACCCGCCGGTGGACAGGGCGGCCATCCCGTGGTTTATTGCATCAAACCAGGGCATCCCCGCAAGGATATATAGAATAACAGCGCCTATCAGGTATCCTGAGTAAATCATCATAATCATCTTAGCGGTCTTACTAACATTGGGCAGCAGCTGATCCGTTCTTCCCTCCGCATTATAAAACCCGACACCGTGGGGTCCGATAATTGCAGAAATCATAATTACCGATAATCCAGCACCGCCAAAGAACTGCATGATACTACGCCAGAGTAAAAAAACCTGTGGGGTTTCAGTAACATCCACAACCGATAATCCCGTCGTGGTCCATCCGCTTACCGATTCAAACATGGCCTGGGTAAAATTAAGATTACCTTCAAATAAAAAAGGCAGGGTGGAAAACGTGGTTGTGATCACCCAGGATAACACCACAATTACGCCCCCGTCCTGGAGGGTTAATCGACTGCTTCTTTCCTTTTTTAATTCTTTAGCGGCCAGCAAACCGATCATTCCCGTAAGTACACCGGAAATCAGAAAGTATCGGGCCGCAAACATTTCCTCGGGATAAGCGGGTAGTACCAACAGAGGAAGCAGCATAACCACTGCCAAACCCATGGTAATCATGCCGGTATATCCGATAATCATACGATATTTCTCTTTTATGGATATGATATATTTCATGATTTATTCCACCCTTCCCAGAAGGGTTTTCATTACCTGAGACTGTACTTCCGGTAAGCAAAGCACCACTAGTCGGTCCCCGGTCAGTATTTCATCTTTCCCTCTCGGGATAATGGCTTTTCCATCTCGAATGATACACCCGACTAAAGAGTTCTCAGGCAACTGTAGATTTTCCAAGGTTTGATTGATCATGGGATGCTCCGACTGGGCGACCACTTCCACAAGTGCCAGTTTTCCCTCCTCTATCGGTGTGAGATTGATCATATCCTCTAATAGGACTTTCTGTTCAATCATGGAAGATACGATGGATGCAGTACTGATTACCTTCGTTACGCCCAGTTTATTAAAAATCTCGATATTTTTAGGATCATTAACCAAGGCAAAGGTCTTGGGTATCTGGTACATTTTTTCGGCAATCTGACAGACGATTAAATTTTCAGGATCCTGTAGAGTAACGGCAATAATCGCATCGGAGTACGAGGCCCCGGCATCTTCCAGAATAACGGGATTGGTGGGCTTTCCATGGACTACGGTTGTTTTCGGATGCTTTCGGGATAACTTTTTGCAGTACTCATGATCCTCATGAATAATGGTCACTTCATAACCTTTAGAAAGAAAGGATTTCGTTAGAAAATGTACGATTTTTCCTCCTCCTACTATGATGATTTTCATGTTAGTTGTCCTCCTTGAGAATTTTCTCAACCATTGCCCTGCTGGCCAAAAGGGTAGGAGAAACCGTCTCAATCTCCAATACATTATAGGTTTCCAATTCATCCGGGTCCACAACCCGAGCCAAAACCTGATCAATATTATAAACATTCTTACCAATCTGTGCAATCATCATATTTGCCGCATCATTACTGGTGGAAACAATTAAAACATCCGCCCGCTTTATTTTGGCTTCTTCCAAAACATCGGTTTCAACTCCGTCTCCTTCAATCATGAAACCGCTGAAACTTTCATCGAGTTTAGTAAAGGCGTTGGGATCATTATCAATCACTACCACGCTTTTTCCTGTTTGGGAGAGTTCATTGGCCATTCTGGACCCGATTCTTCCACACCCCACAATGATGATATATTCCTTATTATTATTTTTAATATTATTATTCATCGCCATCTACCCCAGATTGATCCCTTTTTTTGTGTAATGATACTGTGCGGTTCTCTCCAGATTTTTATCCGCCGGTTGATAGGTAGCGTCCAAGGCCAAGGCTGCTCGATAATGTTTTTGAGCTTGTGAAATATCTCCTTCAAACTCAAATAATACGCCTAATAGGTTGTGGGGTTGGGGGGCTTCCGTATCTTTTGCGATGGCATCGGTTAAATATTTTTTTGCATCTTGATAATCTCCGCTTAGAATACATTTTTTTGCATATTGAAATAAGTCTTCCGCGCTTTCCAAAGTTTCCGGTACTAAATCCCTTCGCTTTAATACCTCCCTAACAATTTTTCGAATTTCCTCCGGTGCAAAGGGTTTTTTTAGAAAATCAATGGCGCCCATTTTCATGGCTTCCACGGCTTTTTCGATGGTTCCGTAAGCAGTCATCATAACCACACTGGTATCAATTTGTTCCTGATGAATTTTTTCAAGAACTTCCATTCCATCCAGACCGGGCATTTTCATATCCAAAAGCACCAGATCATACGCTCCGTCTTTCAGTTTCTCATAGCCTTCAGTACCGTTTAAGGCAATTTCTACGTCGTACTCCTCTGCAGCAAGACACTGTTTCAGTGATAGGCGAATATTTTTTTCATCATCAACAATTAGTATTTTTTTCATTTTCTTATGCCTCCTTTGGAATATATTCCTTAATTTGTTCCAGTATATCATCCTTTGAAAAAGGTTTGGTGATGTAGGTGTTTGCCCCTGCCTGGTAGGCTTTATCAATATCCTCTTTTTGGGTTTTGGCACTCATGATCAAAATAGGCATTTCTTTTTTATCCCATTTTTCCCGTATGGCTTCGCAAACCAGATAGCCGTTCATCTTTGGCAGGATCAGATCTAAAAGAATTAAATCCGGAGCGGTTTCCATCGCCAGATTCAACCCTTCCAGGCCGTCGGTTGCCAGGAAAACCTCATAACCGGCTTTCGTCAGCATCATTTTTAAGGTCATATTGATATTTTTTTCATCCTCAATCACAAGGATTTTCTGCAAGGTCTTTTCCATGATGAAATTCCTCCTTTAGTTCTCTTCTTTACTTAAGGTAAAGGTGAATTTACTTCCTTCCCCCACTTTGCTTTCTACCCAGATCCGACCCCCGTGGGCTTTGATGATTTCCTTGCAAATGGCCAGTCCAAGGCCGGTTCCTCCGGCGGTTTCATCGTCCTCATGCTTAACCTGGGCAAATTTTTCAAAGATTTTTTCCCGATACTCCCTGGGAATGCCTACCCCATTGTCCTCCACGGAGATCCATACCATAGGTCCAACTTGCTTGCCGTCAATAATAATTTTTCCTTCACCATTTTGGGGGATATATCGGAGGGCGTTTCCGATGAGATTAATCAATACCCAACTGATTTTATTATAATCCGCCCGTACCTTTGGCAGCTTCTCTTCCAGATTAACAGCCACATCCGCTTTTTGATCTTCAATTTGCTTATGAAAAGCTTTTAATGCTCCCTCGATGATTTTCTCCAGTCTCTGCTCTTTAATACTTAATTCGATTTTCCCCGATTCGATCCTGGATAGATCCAACAAATCACTTACAAGATCCTTTAACCGATTTTGGTCTTCGTCAATGGCTTCGATTAACTCCCGTTGATCCTTGGTCAGTTCACCGGGGACTTCATCCAGTAACAGTCCCGTACTCATTCCCATGGATGTGAGGGGGGTTCGGAATTCATGGGAAACCGTGGATATAAAATCCGATTTCATTTGATCGATTTCCTTTAGTTTGGTAATATCCTGCAGCAACGTGATAATCCCTATGAAAGAGGAGTTTTTCCGATAGATGGGGGTGATTTGAACTCGGTAGGTATAGCTTTTCTCATTTCGTTTCAAGGTTAAGGTATGTTCCTCTCCGGCTTTATTCTTCTCCCGGATCACGGATTTAATTTTTTCAAAAAGGGCTTCTTCTTTAATCGCTTCTAAGAAATGATTTTCCAGTACCTTGTTCTCCCGAATCTGAAAAATCCGTTCCCCTTCTTTATTAACGAGAAGAATTTTATGATCGGCATCGGTAACGATAATCGCATCATGAATACTGTCCACAATGGCTTCCGCCTTTTTCTTTTCCTCCATCAACCGTAATACATTCATTTCATTATAGATTTTCAGTTTCTTGGTCATGGCATTAAATTCATGGGAAAGAAGGTTGATTTCCCGGGTGCCTTCCACTTGAATCTTTTGATCGTAATCCCCATCTGCAATGGCCTTAACCTTATCCGTAAGCAGTTCAATGGGTTCGATGGTTTTACGGATGAACCGGTAAGCCAGGGCTCCACCTATCATAACGGTCATTGCCGCAACGACGATTGTAAGAACGATGGTGTTTTGTGCTCGACGCTGAGCGGTTTCTTTTAGGGAAATCATTCTTTCCTGGTTTAAAATCTGAAGATTTCTGGTGGCATCCTTTGCCTGTTCAAAGCTTGGGAACACTTCTTCAAAGTAATAGTCATTTGCGGCTTCCTGACCTTGGGTTTCCTGGATTCTGATCAGGTTTTGTTTTGAACTGAGAAACTGCAGGTAGCGGGTTTCAATCTCTTCCAGCATTTCCGGTTCTTCCGGTTCCGTGATATTGCTTTCCGCTGCGGAAAACCACCGCATAAACTCGACTTCCTGTTGATTGAAACTCTCCAGTGGACCGGAATCCTCCGTAAACAAATAGGAAAGTACGGCACTGTCCTGACGTTCTATGGCAACGATCATATGCTGGGTTGCCACTACACTGTCATAATTATCACTCATAATATCACCGATGGAATCCTGTATACCGCTTAAATTAACCGCAGACCAGGATGCGGTCAGCAAAAAAATGATCAGGATAACGGAAAACAGAATCATAATCTGTGAGTAAATACTTTTTCTCATAAGTCCACCACCCTTCAGTAAGTTAGTCATGTCAATACACTTCTGTCTTGAGAGTTTTATACCCATTCCCTTTTTGCTTAACCGAAAACCCTTAGATTACTTTGCATATGTAAACTGCTTCTAATCCTCTATTATCAAGGTTTTGAAGTGGATATCCCATAATATTGTACTATTATAGCACTTTGTTTATTTTCTTTCTACCATGAGGTGGAAGGCTAGGGGCAATCCTTGTACTTACTAATTAGGGGAAAGGAAAATAAAGTTAAAAAAGCGTTAAGCAAACAAGGGATTGGGGTAAGAATTAAATAGTAGAAACCAGGGAGGGATCCAGTAATGTCGAAAGAATATGAAGAAGAATCGGTTAAGAATGAAACACCGGAAAACGAAGGTAAGCCTGACCAAAGAAAAACCCAAGAGGCTGGGAGTAAAACCATCAATCCCCAAATTGTAATCGCCTTTATTTTACTGTTCGCCTTTGCCGTATTTGCGGTGGTGAATACCCAGGAAGTTTCCATCAGTTTTGTTTTTACCAATGTGGATATGCCCTTGATCA
>PWHM01000128.1 GCA_003554915.1 Candidatus Nealsoniibacteriota bacterium | reverse complement strand
TCAGCATCAGGCTCCCGGTCAAACAGATTGTTGTAAATAACCGAAATAAGATCAGCATTGTCCAGGCCTCCCGGGAAACGTCCCTGGGCCTCTGGAGACATCATCATGTTGGATGCCACCCCGGGAAGACTGAGTATCTCATATTGTCCCAGCCAGTAATTCAGGCCGTCCGGATCTGGTGCCCGTCCAAAAGTAGCCACATAAAGGTCTATAAGCACATTTCTCATAACCTCACCTCCAATATTATCAAAAATAAAAAACCGAACACCAGTCTATTTATACGCAACCTTTCTGGTATCTGGAAAATATAGCGGACACTGTGAATATTTAAACATAGTGAGTATGCTATATATTAATTATCTATAAAAAGTCTCAACAGTTCAGCTGTCTATATGTAGCATAGGGACTGGCCCTCCTCGGGTTTATTTTCAAAACCTGTCAACCTTCCTTAAGAAACATAGGTGCGGGGTAACCATTCAGGGGGTCCTTGGTAGTGATTGCTGGCCGATTGAGGCATCCCCTGAATGGTTACGGTGACAGGGGATGCCTGTCCACTGTTTTCCTTGAAAAGATCAAAATTTTTACAAATAATCAGGCCCAATAGAATGAGTGCATTGATATTTAGACAATCCTGCTGCTAACACTCAGCACATGAATATAGCAAATGCATGCCTGTGACTTTCCTTCCATCCATGCCTTGCGACAAATTAGGTTTTATAATATGTTAAATGAAAGCAACTTTAATGCCAGAAGCTTATATAGTACTCTGTAAAATATTTTTTTTCAGGAGACTAAGTTTGAATTAAATATTAAGAAAACAGTGTAGGCTATAAATATCTATACAGGTAAATTGTATTCAGATTTGGGTTTATTGTCTTTGCAGGCAAATTTTAATTTGCAGGGCAATGATAATTTATCTCTTCTTTGTCTATTAAAATCGGTATAAAGAAAGTATTTTCCAATATTACCGGACAATTTTCAGCCTGTTATTTATCTGTTGAAAATGCAGCGAGTTGTAACAGTTTAACCATTTGTATGTGACATGGGGACTGGTTCTCCCTGCACTGATTTTTAAAAGTGCGAGGGTGCCTGCCCCCTGCTTTCCTTAAAAATGTCTAAACTGTTACCAGCGAGTTAATATGTAGTCTTATTTCCACTGGTCCATCAAAAAAGGAGAAATGGATCCTATTCAGATACGCTTGAAAAATTCAGGCAATTAACACTACAGCGAAACTTATTTATTGACCTCCGGGGACTGGCTCTTTTGCCGCCGAATTTTCGAAGCTTTTGCAGATTTGCAACCGGCAAAAGTGCCTGTCCCCAGTTTAGACAGGTTGAAAAATTTTATAAGTTTCGCTGTAGTGTTAAGAATTCAGGAATAAGTCAATGCTCCAACCCCTTGTTTTTACAAATCATATATAGGCCTTTCTGCATAGATTTCTTATTTACGCATCTGATGGAAACTTCTTGATTTTGCAACACTCGTAAAATATGTGTGTCTTATCAATCTGGATCCCGGATGATCCCGCCCACGGCGGAGGGGCTGACAGCAGGCAGGCATCAGGATCACTGAACATATTATCAGGAGGTTAAGTGTATGGCACAGGGGTTTACACCGCAGGACTGGCTGGGGGCCATTTACGTGGCTTACTGGGGCCGGGCGGGCGATCCAGGTGGCCTGGACTACTGGGTGAACATGTGGGGTGAAAAATACCAAGAGGGCAGGACCAAGGATGCTTCATGGTTCGCTTCCAACTTCGCCCTGCAGCCCGAAGCGGCCGATGCATATCCCTATTTTGAGGCCTTTCAGAAGGGTCAGGACATCACTCCGGACATGCGCGAAGAGTTCATTGATTCCATTTATCAGAACCTGTTCAACCGTGCCCCGGAGGCCGAGGGCCAGGACTACTGGCTGGGGCAGCTGGAGACCGGCACGGTTGACCCCGGGGAGTTTATCGCTACCATAGTCCACTCCGCCCTGGAAGCCGCAGGTGAAGACGCGGCAACAATCTCAGCCAAAAAGGATGTGGCCGCATTCATCTCAGATAAGACAAGGGAACTGGAGTATGACCAGGCGGTTGAAATAGCCAGGGGTTCTGAGTTTAGAGAGATTATAGCAGCAGCAGCTCCAGGGAATATTGCCGGTCTTAAAGAGGATGTTGACAGACTCATGCCGGTTCCGGACCCGGAGCCTATAGAAGGGCTTTTTCCCACAGACTACGAGCAATACATGATTACTCTTATCAACCGTGCCCGCCTGGATCCGGAAGCCGAGGCCGATATATACGGCATAGACCTCAACCATGGCATTTCTTCTCAAGATGAAATATCTCCAGACATGAAGCAGCCCCTGGCCTTCAACCCGGATCTTACACTGGCATCCAGGGGACATTCACAGTGGATGCTGGACAACGATATTTTTCATCATACCGGCAGCGGGAACAGCTCTCCAGGGGATCGCATAGAGGATACAGACTACAATACCCAGCCGCCGTGGGGCTGGGGGGAAAATATCATCTGGATGGGCCAGGCACAGCAGTTAAACGACTATACCCGTTTTATTTCAGAGCAGCATGAAAACCTTTTTTATTCGCCAGGGCACCGCACAAACACCATGAACGAGACCTTCATGGAAATCGGCGTGGGTGCCATGCTGGGAGACTACAAGGGCAATTTCGGTCCCATGACAACCATCAAGTTTGCCTATACCAGCGAGACACCCTTTGTCACCGGGACGGTGTTTCAGGATTTGGACGGCACCGGTGCATACAAGCCTGGAGAGGGGATGGGTGGTGTGCAGATTCAAGCTGATGGTCAGAGCACTGTAACCTGGAGTTCCGGAGGCTATGCCATGCAGCTTGAACCCGGGGATTATCTTCTTACATTCTCCCATGAAGAGTTTGAAGAACGGGTGGAATTGGATTTCACCATGCCCGATAAAAATATCCTGGTGGACCTGGTCCTGTCACCTGATGAGCTGGAACCTCAAAACAGTTTCCACTATCAAAGTGCTCACTCGGGAGTGTATAATATTGATTCAGAGGGAGAGGATGTCCTGCCCTTGGGAGTGGCTGAACACATCCAGGATGATCCAGTTGTATGATGTGCTTTTTGGGTAAGGCATCTAGTGAATAATTCAAGGGTCTCCTCCAGCACTACAGGAACAATATGCTGCCCAGAGGCAAAGTCCGCTGTCTGCGGAGGTTCCCAATACAGCTCTACCCAGAACAGGCAATGCGCTTTTTGGGTGGTACCAGGTCTATACAGGACAAGGCCCCATCCCGGCAAGGATGGGGCCTTGTATGGTTTAATGTGTATCCTGACTATGCAAAGCAGAGTTCCTCAAACTCCTGGGCAATGCCCTGGAAATCGACCTCTTTGTTAAAGTCATCCTGATCGGAGAGGTTGCCATCTTCGTAGTTCACAGACATTTTGAAGTCATCCAGAGATTCACCAGTAAGTTCCCAGTCTTCACTGGACATGGCGTATTGTTCTCCGTCCCAAGCCAGGCTGAGTTCGTCCGCGAAGTTCAGGGTAAGTTCAACACCATCCACGCCAGCGCTGTCTATACCGATCTTCTCCATACTGCCTTGGGCATTGCTGATCTGAAGAACAAATGCATCCAGGTCCAGGTCGCCTTCATCAAGCAGCTTGTCTTCATGGCTGAAGGTTATGCCCAGTTTGGTGGCCTCGTAGACATAACCCTCAACATCTTCACTGCCAGTAGTTTGAGTGAACTCAAGGTCTTCGAGGTAGGGGTTCTCTCCTACACCCCATTGGGGATGAAGATGTTCTTTTCCCTCCAAGGGGGAACCGGTGGCAAAATTGTTTGGTTTTTCCTCGATCTCGGGCACAAACCAGCTGGAAAGGTCCTGATCAAAGGACTCGGCATTGCGAAACATCGAATCCATGTTTGTTACGCTTGAGACATCCCAGTCTCCTATGTCCTGGTCAAAGGACTCGGCCACGTGAAACATCCTGCCCATGTCCGTGACGTTTGAGACATCCCAGTCCCCTATATCCTGGTTGAAGTTGTAGGACTCTTGGAACATTCTCTCCATATCCTCTACATTAGACACATCCCAGTCCCCTATGTCCTGGTTGAAGGCATTGGCCGAGCGAAACATCTCGTACATGCTCGTGACGTTTGAAACGTCCCAGCCTCCTATGTCCTGGTTGAAGGATTCGACCAAGTAAAACATATATGACATATCCGTGACGTTTGAGACGTCCCAGCCTCCTATGTCCTGGTTGAAGGAGGTGGCCCCGTAAAATATAAAGTTCAAATCCGTGACATTTGAGACATCCCAGCCCCCTATGTCCTGGTTGAAGGACTGATTATATCCGAACATCGATTCCATGCTCGTAACATTAGACACATCCCAGCCCCCTATGTCTTGGTTGAAGGACTGAGCCTCGAAAAACATTTCACTCATGTCTTCGACGTTAGAGACGTCCCAGGTCCCTATATCCTGGTCGAACGAGTCAGTCCAAGAGAACATATACGACATATCCGTGACGTTTGAGACGTCCCAGCCTCCTATGTCCTGGTTGAAGGAATTGGCAGAGCTAAACATCCAGCTCATATCCGTGACGTTTGAGACGTCCCAACCTCCTATGTCCTGGTTGAAGGAATTGGCAGGGCTAAACATCCAGCTCATATCCGTGACGTTTGAGACATCCCAGCCCCCTATGTCCTGGTTGAAGGAATTGGCCCAGCAAAACATAAAACTCATGTCCGTGACGTTTGAGACATCCCAGTCCCCTATGTCCTGATTAAAGTAGTGGGCATGTATAAACATCTTATTCATTTTTGCGACACTGGATGTATCCCAGTAACCAATGTCGCCGTTGAATTCATTGGGATACATATGAGAAGAACTTCCGAAGAGCTCGGACATATCAACGACTTCAGAGGTGTCGATATTGTACTGAGAGTCTTCGAAGGTGTATTCGATACCGTTATGTTCTATGGCATAGGACTCATCACCACCTATTTCACTGGAGGCAGCTCCTCGAAACTCTTCTTCAGTGACAGTAAGTATCTTTTCATCATCTTTATCCTCGGTAACCTCTTCGAACTCCACGAGAACCTTTGCGTCTCCACTCCAGGAACCAAGGTTCAATGGATTTCCGTCCACCTCTGTACTGTCGTGAACCAGAAAGTTGCCTCCCACTTCACCCCAACGCAGAAAATACCCTCTATCATCAGTATAGAATTGCTCCCCATCACGCAACACCACAGTACTGGAGTCCTTTTCAAGACCAATAGAGTGAAAGAATTCAGCCCCTTCCTTTTCGTACCGGTCAACAATGTCATACCAATCCGCAATGCTGACCTCCCGGTCAAACTCTTCATCTACCAAATCTTCCAAATCCGGATCGGTTCTTTCATATTCCTTCGAACTCAAGGCATAATCACCATCTGGTTCCGGTATCACCTCCAAAAAAGCCTCCCCAGTGTCATCCCCAGTATCCAGTTCCAGCTCATATTCCCCGGGATCCAGGTCGTGCTCGGCGGTATCCAGATCAAAGGAGATCTCCTTGGTATCTTCGGCAGGAAAAGTGAACTCTTTCTCCAACTGCACATCTTCGCCATCCACATTCAGGGTCACATTCCGGGTGGTTTCGCTGCCTCCTGTATTTTTCACTGCAGCAGCTACCTTAACCGTCTGGGATTCCTGCACGGAAACATCCTGGAAAGAATCTATGCTCAGATATGCGGGAATATCGTCACTAATCTGGGTCTGGTAGGTTACATCATCTTCCAGCTCCAGATCAAATGTGTTTTCATAAAGCCAGATGGGGTCATCGATTATGTCCCAGCCTCCGTCAGGAAACTCCTCGCTGTATACAGGATCCATCTCGATATTTATAAAGTTCAGTAGGTCCAAGTGCGCATCCAGAGCATCAACAGTCAGATTGCCGTTAGGCATCACACCAGTCTTATTGCTGATCTCACCATTGAGGGTATAGGCAGCCTCAATATCCATTGTTTCGGAATCTTCAGGCGCATCAAAGTAAAAATCGTCTCCAATCTCTCCGGTCTGAACCTGGCCGTCCTGGGTCCTCATGGTTACATCCACATCAATGGGGTTGAAAGTGAAGTCCTGGGCGAAAGTTAAACCCAGGTTAGCACTTATATCTGCAACTGTGTAGCTAAATTCTGCTATTTCCCAAAGACCATAGGATCCTTCCAGCAAATCCGGAAAACCAAAGGCGTTTTGAGCCAGTCCAGTCAGGCTGAGACCCAGGTTTACAAAACTGTCGTCCGTGGTCCCCCCGGCATTCAATGAGGTCAAGGAGTCGTGGGAAGTCGGAGCCGACTCCAGCTCTAATCCGGTAGGCATACCCATCTCAAAACCCAAAGGTCCGAAATCGAGATCCAGTTCTAAATCGCCCAGAGTGCCGCCAATAAGGTTTGTTGAATCTCCTCCTGGTTCGATATCCACATTAAACCCATCATAATGAAATGATTCATTCCAAGGAACTGGATTAGCCGGAGACCACCATGGCATATCAAGGCTGATGTCGGATACGGACATATTCAGCTGAGGAGGTATAAGGTCCACGCTGAACCCGAAGTCGTTAGGGTTGGGTGCCCTGCTCTTAAGAGTAGCCCCTTCCAGGGTGTAATCCGAGGTATCCAAGGAAAAGGTCTGCCCGGGCATTATGTTTGCAGGCATGTCCAGGTTCAAGTTCACTGGATAGTCCAAGTCCAAATGGCCTGTTTCCAAGTTCATTTCAGCGATTAGACCAGCTTTAAAACTTGTATCATAGTCAAATGAAACTTCATGATCAGCTACTCCATGATTTTGTGAACCGCTTCTTTCAATATCCAGCAGAAAAGCATCAAAGGTTTCGTCTAGTGAAATTCCGTCTTCACCGCCCCACATGCCTATGGAGTTATCGGAAAAACTTAGTACGGAGTTGGATGCACTGTCCTGGGACTGAAGCAAACTGCCCGTGTAATTCTTTGAGAAATCATATGATTCTTGCTCAGAGGGTGATCTGTCATCCGTGATATCGTTTTCCTGGAAATCGTTATTTTCGTTACTGCCGTTATCTGTATCCGGAGCAACCGTAACCAGTTCGGCCTCACCAGAGTACGATCTCAGATCCAGGCTCCCGGGAGTCCCTGCTGGCTCACCAACCTCCACATGCAGTTCGTATTCGTTGCTGCCGTGCACTGGCCAGGCTTCTATGTAGTAATCTCCAGCCTCCAACTCCTGGGACAAAGAAGCTTCTCCGGTATCACTGACATCAAATTCGATATGTTCCTCATCAGAATTCAGAATACGGAAGCCCAGATACTGATCTAACTCTTTGTCAAAGAGCATGGATATATCCACATGAGCCTGCTCACTCAAGGAAAAAGCGTAATAATCCTCGCGCACTGGTCGGTCGAAAACCTCTACAGAGTGCTCCCAGCTGTCCCCTGGAGACAACTCCCCGATTTCCAAGGCCTTTTCAGGGCTGTCTGCGGTCCTGAAAGTATCTGCCCGGATGCTCAGGTTGTAGTCTTCAGATCTGCCAATATACTCGTAAACTTCTACATAGTAGGTTCCTGCCTCCAAAGAGGCATCAATGGACTCCTGATCCTTTTCGTGGTTGGAGCTGTCGATTATGAACCCATCTTCATCACGCAGACGAAGCCCCATGGCTTGGGTGCTTTCGTCTTGTCCTAAGGCCCGTACAGCTACATCCAGGTCCTCCTCCAGATTGAAAGAGTAATAGTCAGAATGATCACCCAGACGTCCCACGTCTTCGCTGTGCTCGTAACTATCACCCCGGCCTAGAGTCCCAATTTCTTCAGCATCCTCTCTGCTGTTTCCAGCTCCGTCTGCATAGCTGACATGTATGGTAAATTCTTCTGTGATGCTTCTGCCCTTCTCCTCCTCTGCGGTAACCTCCACTTCGTAGCTGGATTTTTCATGGTAGTCTATTTCTGTCCCAGCCTGAAAAAACAGCTTTCTGTCCTGGATAGTAAATACACCCTCATCAGCACCTCCGGTTACTTTAAAAGCATAATCTTCTTCATCTACATCCGGAATTACAAATCCCCCCAAGGCATATCCATCGCTTGTATCCACGTTATCCAGCACCACGTCTTCAACCAATAAAATGTGATAGGGCAATACTTCCAGCGTAACAGTCTCGGTAGCGGAATAATCCTCTGATGCTATTGCCATACTATAGGTGTCAGGGTCCAATTCTGAAGTATTCACATCCTCGAAGGTCACTGTATTAGTCTCGCCAGCTTCAACCTCAAAGTCCTCCTTAACTACTTCAATCTCATCACCTGTGTCTTCTGCGATGGTTAGGGTGATGTGCTGCTGACCTGTCTCATCGCCGGTATTCAAAATCTCTGCGTCAATATCGGTAGTTTGACCCTCATATATGCTCACATCATCAAACTCAGCAATTTCGAAGTAAGCGGGATCAGGATCAGGATCTGGGTCTGGATCAGGATCAGGCTCCGGATCAGGCTCCGGCTCTGGTTCGGGATCCGGCTCTGGCTCGGGTTCGGGTTCCGGCTCCAGGATTTCCTCTCCCTGATCCTTCTGCTCCTCTACATTGTCAGGGGTGGTTGCCTGGATGACCTCTCTCACCTCCGCGCTCCTGGCAAATTCAACCGCCTCATCCCCTTCAAGCCCCTGAGCCACTATCTGTTCTTTAACATGCAAAGCAACATCAGTCTTGGCCTTTAAGGTATCAGCATCCTCGGCCCCTGCATCCAGAGCGGAATGCGAAACTGCAGCTATGAACTCCCCGGGATCCACCGCTGCGGTCTCCAGTTGATTTATCCAGTAATCCAGGCCCTCGTCATCTTCCAGATCACCTGGATCCCGGTTGAACAGGTTGTTATAGATCTGGACAACAAAGTCTTCCATCATTTCAGGACTGAT
>PWHM01000058.1 GCA_003554915.1 Candidatus Nealsoniibacteriota bacterium | reverse complement strand
GATTGAAGTCACGTGCCCGAGCTTTCTTTATGATAAACATAAACCAGCAATCAATCAGCTAAAGGGTGCTTGCAAGGGGCAAAAAACCGAAAGAGAGATTGATGAGATAGTCAGAAAGTTAAAGAAAAGAGAAAGAGTTGAAGTCGAAATCATAAAAAGGCAATGACCAAATCAAAAAGCTAAAATAAAAACCGGCTGTCCAACAGACAGTCGGTTCTTTTTATTGAAAAAGTTTGTTAAAATAAAGATATGTATAAAGAAATTGACAAGGATTTATTTCCGGCCTACAAGCCCGTAGGCATCTCTCCTTACGACCTGATAAAAGCATTGAAAGATAGATGTCCCGAACTTAGAAATCAAAAGATAGCCTACGCCGGAAGACTCGACCCGATGGCCGAGGGAGTTGTCTTATTGGTAAAAGGGGAGGAGTTAAAGAATTTCCATGATCACTTGAATTACGGCAAAGAATACCTGGCGGAGATACTCTTCGGTTTTTCGACTGATAGCTATGATTTATTGGGACTGCCCGAATATAATTATAAGGAATTATCCAAAAAAGAGATAAGAAAAACACTTAAGTCTTTCGAAGGAATTTACAACTTTCAATTACCGCCTTTTTCCGGATACAATTTAAAAGGAAAACCGCTTTTTAAGTGGGCTCTGGAAGACAGACTGGATGAAGTTGAGATTCCTGAAAAGAAGGTTGAAATTTATAAACTTTCGGTCCAAGAAATAGGAGAGATAGGTAAGCTTGAATTGAAGGAGAAAATAAATATTAAAATAAAAAACGTTTCCGGTGACTTTAGGCAAGAAAAAATTTTAAATGAGTGGAACCGATTATTAACCGGAAAAAAAATTAAAAGTAAGTATTCGGTTGCAAAAATTAAGATAGTCTGCAGTAGCGGTTGTTACCTACGCTCCATAGCCCATCAAGCCGGACAAAAGTTGAGTGCCGGCGGTCTTCTTCTGAGTTTAAAAAGAACAAAAGTAGGGGAGTGGACTATTGCGAATTCGGTTTCTGTTTTTGACTAATAGAAAGATTTGTTGTAGAGTAAAAAAGGGAGGGGTGAAAATGAAAAAACAAGGAAATGGGAAAGATTATCGAAAAGCTTTAGAAGAAATCAAAAGTTTG
Organism: Candidatus Nealsoniibacteriota bacterium; assembly: GCA_003554915.1. Classification (GTDB taxonomy): domain Bacteria; phylum Patescibacteriota; class Minisyncoccia; order Minisyncoccales; family PWPS01; genus PWPS01. The sequence goes on along the minus strand of PWHM01000058.1, from coordinate 31,203 downwards.
GCTCCGGATATTACTAAATTTGAAGTCCGGAAAATCGCTTTCAGTAATAATCTCACCGACAGTCAAGAAGAAAAACTTTTCGAAATGGCTAATATATTGAGAGAAGATATATATCAAAATAAGATAGAGAGGTGAGTATAAATAGACTAAGGGCTCCGGATTAAAATCCGGGCCTTTTTCTATAACCGGTTTTTATTTTTCCTCTTGATTGCCAAAAGATAGAATTAGCTATATAATAATGTATTCCATTCCGAAAAGAAAGTACCTTAAAAAAATAGTTTTTGGAAGACAAATCTACAAAGGAGGTGAGTCGGATGAGAGAGGAGAGAAGCTGTGAAAACTTTTTCTACGACGGAGATGATTTGGGGATAAGGTATGAAAAAGAGAGAACCGAGGTAACAGTTTGGGCTCCCGTAGCCGACCGGGTAGAAATACTCGTTTTCAGAAAGGAAAACGACACTGCTCCCTTGGCAATCGAGAAGCTGGAAAAAGGAAAAGATGGCGCCTGGAAAACAATGCTGGACGGTGATTGGTCCGGGTTCTATTATATTTTTCGGATCAATTATCCGGATAGGGTAGAAGAGTCGGTTGATCCTTATGCTCGCGCAGTGGGAACCGACAGTAAAAGAGGGCTAATTGTCGACTTGAAAAGTACCGATCCTCCCGGCTGGAACAAGGATCGAAGAGTAAAACTGGAAAAATTTACCGACGCGATAATATACGAAGTCCATGTTCGTGACTTTTCTGCCTCTCCTAATTCCGGAATTGAAAACAAGGGAAAATATTTGGCTTTCACCGAAGAGGGAACAACTAACGGACACGGCTTAAAAACGGGAATCGATCACTTGAAGAGTTTGGGAATAACCCATGTTCATTTACTACCGGTTGCCGACTTTGCCACCGTTGACGACGAAGGCCAGCATTACAACTGGGGATACGATCCCTATTTTTACAACGTTCCCGAAGGATCTTATTCAATCAATCCGTCGAATAAAAGCAGACTAACCGAATTCAAAAAGCTGATTATGGCCTTGCACGAAAAGGGAATCGGAGTAATTATGGATATGGTTTACAACCACACCTTTCACAGAGAAGATTCGCCTTTTCAGAAATTCGCCCCGGACTATTTCTACCGGTTCGTAAACGGTTATTTCGCCGACGGATCCGGTTGTGGAAACGAATTAGCCACAGAAAAGCCGATGGTTCGTAAATTTATCGTCGATTCGGTTTGTTATTGGGCTAAGGAATATCACATCGACGGCTTCCGGTTCGATCTGATGGGACTGATGGATGAACAAACGATGATCATGGTCGAAAAAAAATTGCACGCCATAGATAAGTCAATTATAATTTACGGAGAACCCTGGTTCTCTTCGGAGCCACAACTGGAGTGGTATTTAAGAATGGGAAAAGGGTCTCAACAGGGAAGAAGGATAGCCGTCTTCAATGATGATTTTCGAGAGTCGGTAAAAGGAATAATCTTCGGTAGCGATGAGGAAAAAACCAACGTGAAAGAGGCGGTAGTTGGCGGAGTCCAATACGATTGGCAAATATCAAATTTTACGGAAAAAGCCGGGGAGTCGATAAATTACGTCAGTTGCCATGATAATTTGACCCTTTGGGATAAGATTTGCTCCGACTTTCCTTATTTAAGTAAGGAGTCCCGGGTGAGGATGCACAGATTGGCCCACGTAGTGGTCTTTACCTCGCAAGGGATTCCCTTCATTCAGGGTGGAGACGAATTTCTAAGAACCAAGCATTTTCACGGAAACAGTTATTGTGCGGGCGATCATTGCAATCAATTAAAATGGGAAAGAAAGGCCAGATATCAAGATACTTTCGATTATTTCAGAGGATTAATAACCTTAAGAAAAGATCATCCGGCCTTTCGAATGACTGATCCGGAGATGATAAGGAGGCATCTCTCTTTTATTGAAGCACCGGGTAACGCAGTAGGATTCAAGTTGATTGAGGGAGCCAACGGTGACAACTGGAAAGAAATTTTGGTTCTTTATAACTTCGATAACCGGTGGAATACTTTCCGGCTCGAAGAAAAAAAGAAGTTAAGCATAGTAGTAAACGAAAACAAGGCGGGAGTAAAAGACATTCACCGCTTTGAAGCGGATAATGTCAGAGTCTCTCCGTTCACCGGAATGGCACTAAGGAGGAGATAGACAAAGCCCCGAAAGGGGCTTTCTTTTAAACTATTTTTTGAAAAGTATTTTAAAATTGCTATACTTCAAAAAAACAAAAAGTATGGAAAAATTAAAAGACATAGTAAATTTTTTGAATGACTATCTTCAAGTTAACGAAGTGGAAGATAAAAGTTGGAACGGTCTGCAGGTGGAGGGGTCTAAAACGGTGAAAAAAATTGCCTTTTGTGTAACCGCCGGGGGAGAGGTTTTCGAAGAAATTTTAGAAGAAAATCCGGACCTGGTCATTGTTCATCATGGAATTTTCTGGAAAAAGTCCAATCCGTCGGTCAAATCCTGGATGAAAAAAAGAATTCAACCCTTGCTTGAAACCGACACCTCTTTATACGCAGTCCATCTTCCTTTGGATAAACACGAAGAAGTGGGAAACAACGCTCAGATTTTAAAAAAGATATCAGTTAAACCGAAGGAAAGCATGGCCGACGAAATCGGATGGATAGGAGAAACAAAAGGAGACGTATTCGAGATAACGGAAAAGATGGAGGAAATTTTGGACAAGGAGTGCAAATTACTCAATTTCGGACCGGAAAATATTAAAAAGGTAGGAGCGGTGAGCGGCTCCGGAGGGGGGTGTATCTACGAAGCGCTGGAAAAAAATTTGGATCTGCTGATAACCGGAGAAGAAAGAGATATCGCCGAAGTAGCCAGAGACGGAAAAATAAACGTTTTGTTTTTGGGCCATTACGCAAGTGAAACTTTGGGAATAATCGCTCTGAAGAAAAAGATACAAAAAAGGTTCAGTGTTAAAAGCGTCTTTTTGGATTTTCCCACTTCCCTTTAGATTTTTTTTGTGATATTCTAAATTAATAAAAGCTTTAAAAGAGGAGGGATACTGGTGAGTACAGAATTCAAATGCTGTCCGGCATGTGGTAACAAAGAAGCCTTCCTAAAAACACATAACTATTGTAGTGAATGTGGCGTACCGATAACTTTTCGACGACGTAAGCCAACGGTGGATAATTACAGGGCAGAAGAGGAGAAAAAAGCTAAGTAATTCGGAGGGCAATCGTGCCCTCTTTTTTTTATTAAAAACAATTTTTGTTATAATTAATCAAGGAAAGGAGGTGTTTTAGAAAGAGGAGCTTTTGATCTTATTTCAGAGCACGGTTATAGAATAGATAAATTGCGAGTCGTTGACTTAAATTGGGGGAGGCAGTGAGCCTCTCCTTTTATTTTCAAAAAACCGAAATTTAATATATAATTATCAAAGTAATTTAAGAGAGACAAAATGTTTTCAAAGTTCAAAAAAAGAAGCAAGCCGTATAAAATAATAACTTTAGTTATACTACTTAGCCTTATAATCGCTTTTCCGATAAGTGTCTGGGAGCAAAACTGGCTTAATACGTTTCTTATTTTTCTAACCTTTTTATTGTTTTTTATCGTTCAAGCAGCTCAGGACAAATACGATTTCTATCTTCCCGGTGAGCTTCAACTTCTTTTGATAGTTTTCATATACGCCGGTGTTTTTTTGGGAGGGGTCCAGGACTTTTACTACCGTTTCCACTGGTTCGATTCTCTTCTTCACGCCATAAGTGGACTGGGGCTCGGATTTTTGGGCTTTTTAATCCCTTATTCACTTTATAAAACCGGAAAACTGAAGACATCTCCGTTTCTGATTGCTCTACTCGGATTTTGCTTTGCTCTTTCTTTGGGTGTTTTGTGGGAAATCTTCGAGTTCGGAATGGATGAGTTTTTCGGAACCAACATGCAAAAGGCGAGAGACCTGGAATACATTTACGGCTACTTCGATACCAGGCTGGGAGTAATCGATACGATGCATGACTTGATTCTGGACACTTTGGGCGCTTTTTTTGCCTCTTTAGCCGGTTATTTGTATTTAAAAAACGGAGAGTTTTTCCTTTTTGACAGGCTTATAAAAAAAGTGGAAGCCAGAAATCCCAAGTATTTTAAAAACAATCCCGATGCCGAATAAAATATATTTAATAATTTCCATAGGAATAATTGCATTTATCGGTATTTTTGCCGTTTTCAATGCCGGATACAGTCCGGAAAGTGAACCGGTAAAATCCGACGTGACCGAAGATGTTTCCGAGTCATCTCAAGAAAAAAATGATGAGCAAAAAGAAAACGGAGAAGCTGAAAGAGATGAAGAAGACAAACAGGAAGAGCTTTTAGAAGAAGTAAAAGAGACAACAACAAAAAAGGGGACGGTTGAAAAGGTGGAAAACCATCCGAACCAATTGGTAAATTGTAAATATGAGCTTAAAGGAATTCCTTCCCCCAAAGCGGTTGCTTTTCGTCCCGAGACGGAGGAAATTTGGGTGACTTCGCTGATGAATAAGCGTTACGGCGTAGTTGTTTTCAACACTGAAACGGGGCAGAGAACCGAGATTCAGCTTCCCGACGGAGGCGGAGTGGAAATTATATTCAATAAAACCGGCTCCAAGGCCTATGTCAGTCAGATGGAGACGGGAAGGGTATTTCAAATTAACGGAGAAACAAAGATACCGAAAAAAACTTATTCGACGGAAAGTACTTGGTCCAAAGTAATGGAGCTTTCGAAAAACGAAGAGACGATTTACGTCTCTAATTGGAGCGGAAACGATGTTTCCAAAATTAATTTGGAAGATAAATCTACGGAGAGAATTTCAACCGTAAGAACTCCCCGGGGAATCTATTTGAGCAGAAATAAGCTGTATGTAGCCGGGTTTGCCAATGGGGAGATCCAAAAGATGGATCCGGAAACGGGTGACTTCGAAGTTTTAATTGAAACCGGGGGAGCTATGAGAACCATAGTGGGTGACCGAGAGCATCTCTACGTCTCCGATATGGCGTTGAGCGCTATTTACCGAGTAGAAAAAGAAACGGGGGAGACGAAGCCTTTTTTGGAGACCGACAACAATCCGAATACGATAAGGCTGACTCCGGACAAAAAAATTCTCATAGTCTCCAACAGGGGAATAAATCATCCGTCCGGAGATTACTCCGTTCCCGGTCCCGAATGGGGATCAGTTCTTTTTTTCGATGTGCAATCCGGCGAAATACTGGACGCCCTGGTGGCCGGAAATCAAACCACCGGATTGGATATAGACGGTGAAGGGGCCAAACTGGTTTACTCTGACTTTTTGGACGGAAAAATAATCGTTTGTGAAATTCCAACCTACGAAGAGTTTATGGAAGCCGACGGTGGAAGATCCGAAAATTACAAAGATGACCTAATAAAATAAAATGAGTAAAGTGTTTTTTTCAAAAGACATAAAGGAAATCGTAGAGCGAATAGACGAGTCAAAGCTGAAAGGTAAAGTCGGTTTAAAGGTTCACTTCGGTGAAAAAGGAAATGAAACTTATTTGGATCCGAGACTGGCAAAAGCGGTTTATGATAAAATTACCGATTTGGGTTATGAAGTTAGTTTAGTGGAGTGTAACGTTTTGTATAAGGGTTCGAGAACCAACAAAAAAGACCACATCCAAACCGCAAAAGAGCACGGTTTTGATTTTGCTCCCATAGATATTTTAGACGGTAAGCGAGGTGAAAAATCAATGGAACTGGAATCAAAAAAAGGGAAAATTAAAAAAGCTAAAATAGGGGAGGGGCTTAAAAAATACGACTCATTAGTTGTCTTATCCCACTTTAAAGGACATATCGCCACCGGCTTCGGCGGCGCTTTTAAAAATTTGGGAATGGGCTTGGGATCCAGAGCGGGTAAACTTCACATGCATTCCGATGTAAGTCCTTCAATAGATAAAAATACATGCACCAAGTGCAACGTCTGTATTGAAAACTGCGACGTAAACGCAATTGAAATGACCGATAAAGGGGCGGAAATTAATTCCGCAAAATGCATCGGCTGTGCCATGTGCATTGCCGTTTGTGATTACGGGGCGGTTTCCGTTCCTTGGGGCGGATCAACAAACAAAGAGCTTCAAGAAAAAATCGTTGATTACGCCGGAGCGATAGTTAATTATTTGGAGAAAAATTTAGTTTACATCAACGTTTTGAAAAATATTACCAAGGATTGTGATTGCATAGGTAAAAAAATGGACCCGATTGTCGGTGATATTGGAATTTTAATCTCCAATGATCCGGTTGCCCTGGAAAAAAAATCACTTGATTTGGTCGAAAAAGAATCAAACGGGAGCTTCGAAAAAATAAACAGGACTCAAAATGAGCATATGGTTGAATATGCTTATAAAAAAGAACTCGGAAATAAAAATTAAATCAACCAAATATGAAAAATATGGAAGAAGAATTAAAAAAACAAGGGGAAAAAATTGAAGAAATCGGGAAGAATATCCGCTTGATCAAAAGGGTCTATATTACCTCTATAATCTTAAAGATAATTATTATCGCTATTCCGGTTATCGGGCTTATTATTTCCATGCCCAAAATAATGGAAATTTATCAAGAGGTCATAACCAATGTTACCGTTTAATGAGATTAGATAGAAACTTTTACATACGACCAACTAAAAAAGTGGCCGAAGACTTATTGGGTAAAACGATCGTTAGAAAATTAGAAAGTAAGATTTTTAAAAAAGGAAAAATAGTGGAATTGGAAATCTACAAAGGACCCGAAGGCAAAGCGGCCCACAGTAAAAACGGTAAGAAAACGAAGAGAAACAAGGTTTTTTTGGGAGAAAGGAGGGCTACTATACGTTTATTTGATATACGGAATCCACTGGATGGTCAATATAATAACTGAAAAAGAAGGAGGACCGGAAGCTATTTTGATTCGAGCCATATAGACGGCAGTCCCCGGAAAGACAAAGAGTGAGGGTTGCTGCTTGCCGACTATCAGAACGAGCTTCCGGCTCCTTAATTCAAATAATTTGAAAAATCTGATATAATTTATAAATATGCCGAAGGAAGAAACAGGATCAAATCAATTCGGAACATTCAAGGGAGTTTTCGTTCCTACTTTTTTGAGTATAACGGGAGTAATTTTGTTTTTGAGATTAGGATACGTAGTCGGGGGTGCGGGTATAGCCGGAGCCATATTTATTATACTTCTTTCCGTCTCGGTAACCCTCTCGACGGGGCTTTCCCTGAGTTCGATATCCAGTAACGTCCGTATCGGAGCCGGCGGAGCTTATTCAATAATCAACAAAACCCTCGGATTGGAAATAGGGGGTAGTATAGGAATTCCGCTCTATCTGGCTCAAGCTTTTTCCGTTGCTTTGTATATTTTCGGTTTCTCCGAAACTTGGCAAGCATTTTTCCCCGGCCATGGTATCAGTTCTGTTGCTCTCGTATCTTTCATATTTCTTTTGTTTTTAACTTTCGCAAGCACTAAATTGGCGGTTAAATTTCAGACCGTAGTTTTCGGATTGATATGCCTGGTTTTGACTTTTATATTTCTCGGGTCGGGCATTCCGGGCAGCCCCAAGGTGCCGACCATGGTTGCCCGAGGAGGTGAGTTTTGGAACATATTCGCAATATTTTTCCCGGCGGTAACCGGATTAATGGCCGGTATAGGAATGTCGGGTGAGCTGACTGATCCCAAGCGGCAAATCCCCAAGGGAATCCTTTGGGGGTTGGGTGTAAGCACTTTGATTTACCTGGCAATGGCCTGGGTTCTTTCTTATAGCGGCACTGTCAGTGAGCTTCTGGAAAACCCATTGATATTGGTCGAAATTTCCGCTTTTCCCACTCTGATAATATTCGGTGTTTTGGCGGCAACACTTTCCAGTGCTTTAACGGTAATGATTGCTGCTCCCCGAGTCTTGGAAGCTATGGCCCATAGTGGGGTTTTGCCCGGAAGTAATTTCTTATCAGCGGATAAAGACGAAGAGGAGCCCCGAAATGCAGTTCTTCTAACCGGATTGATTCTTTTTCCGATAATAATTACCGGTTCACTCGATTCCGTAGCCCAAATTTTAACGATGTTTTTCCTTATTGCTTACGTAGTAATCAATTTAGCAGTATTTTTAGAGCAATTTTTAGGGCTTCGAAGTTTCAGGCCGACCTTTAAAATTCCGATGATAGTTCCGATGTACGGGGCTTTGATGTCCTTGGTGATTATGTTTCTGATAAACGTGTATGCCAGTTTGATAGCCATTCTTGTTATCTTCGCAATTTACACTCTTTTAACCAGAAAACCATTACCTCACGAGAAAGGGGATGTTCGTTCGGGGGTTTTCAGAGCTTTTTCCGAGTGGGCGGCCGAAAAAACAAAAAGTCTTCCGGAGTCTTCTCTCCACATTTGGAAACCGAACATGGTCGTTCCCGTTTTGTCCACCAAAGCTATGATCGGTAATTTTCCTCTGATTAAGTCGATCGCTCATCCCAACGGAAGAATGACCGTTTTGGGGCTTAATTTGAGTAAAGATATTGAAAATAATCCGGAGGAAAAAGATTTAACGAAAGAAGAGCTGGACCGAGAGATAAAAAAACTTCCCGGAGTGGTAAATAAGTTTCGGGGTGAAAAAATATTCACTTCCTATTCGGAAATACAAGCCGTTGATTACGTTAACTCCTTAACGGTTTCCATGGAAGCGATTCAGAGCCAAGTATTTTCTCCCAATATTTTATTTTTACCATACAGACCGAGCAAACTGAATCCGGCGGACTTACAAAAAATAATAGACTCTTCGATAAGAAAGCGTTACGGATTAATGCTTTTCGATAAAGATGACGAGATGGGGCTCGGTACGGAAGAAAGCATTCATGTTTGGATAACTTCCCGGGTTTTGAATGAAGACATGTTTGAAAACAGGCACTACGACTTGGCCCTTCTTACCGCCTACAGCATAAAAGAAAATTGGGACGGCCAAATAATTCTTCGAATGTGTGTGGAAGACGAAGACCAGCAGGGAAAAGCGGAAAAATATCTCCATAAATTAATCTACGAAGCTCGTCTACCCCACAACAGTGAGGTTGATGCCGTAATAGGTGACTTCAATGAAATATTAAGCAAAACACCGGAAGGAGACATTCATGTCTTTCCATTTGAAAAAAAGGATATTGATGCGGTATATAAAATAGCGGAAATGAAAAATAGATCCAATTTATTCATCTTAGACTCAACCAGAGAAAGCGTTTTGGCTTAAAAACATGATTACTTTTTCAAACTTTTTCTTTTCACTGATAGTTCTTTTAACCATAAGTTATCTTACCGGCTATTTTTTAAAAATATTTTCCGGTCAAAAATACGGCTTGGTTCTTTTTCCGGGGACGGTAATCCATGAGCTTTCTCATTTGATAGCCTGTCTTTTAACCGGAGCGAAGATAAAAAAGACTAAGATTTTTTCAACAAAAGGGGGCTTTATCAAGCACGGAAAACCACTTCTACCGATCTTGGGTCCGGCAGTAATTTCCCTTTTTCCGGTTTTTGGCGGGATAGCCGTTTTATATTTCATTTTTGAGATTAGTCAATTTAACCCACCTGAATTTTATTCGTCCATAGAATTTTTAGAAGAATTAAAGGTCTTTTTCGCTGAAAACTATAACCTGTGGCAATTTTGGGCTTTAATTTATCTTATTATTTCGATAGTGGTTTGCATAATACCGTCAAAAAAAGACCTTGAAAATTCCGCGTTAAGCTTACTTTTTATTTTTTCAATCGTTTTTATTCTCTTCCACTTCAATGTCTTAACCGATCAAATAGAACTTGTTTTTGAAAGGTTGATGGACGTATTGATTTACGGAACGGTTTTGGGCTCGATTGGTCTGGTTGTTAGCTTTTGCCTTTACTTATTCAAGATCATTCTTGTTAAATTTTTACATATTTTCAGTTGACAAAAAGATAATGGTAATTTACACTAAAATCAAAGGAGGGGGAAAATCCATGCAAAAGGAAAAAAATTCCGAGAAAGTGATTAGTTTTCCGAAATCGGAAGAGACGGCGAAAAAGCAAGACAATAAGGCTTCCGCAAGTGCAGAAGTGGAAAAGCTAATACATTTTCCGAAAGCCAAAAAAGAGACGCGTTTTTCCGATAAGCCCTCGCCCTTTAAAAAGCTGTCTCACGCAATGGGAGACGCATCCGACAGATATGGTTGGAGTTTTTTGTAAAATTTATAAAGAGGGAGAATAATTTCTCCCTCTTTAACATATATGATCAAAAAAGAATTTTCTACGAATAAAAAATACGAGCTTATAGATATAACCGACGCGGTAAAAAAAGCCGCAAAGGGGAAAAGGGGAGTGGTATCCGTTTTTACACCCCATTCGACTGCTGCAATTTTAATAACCGAAAACGAACCGAATCTAAAAAAGGACTGGGTGAACTTTCTACAATCTCAAGTGGAAGAAAGGAGCTTCTTGCATGACAGGATTGACAACAACGCCGGAAGTCATATTCTTTCCGGGCTTATCGGCCAAGAAAAAACTTTTCCGGTCGACGGAGATATTTTGACGGGCACCTGGCAACAGATATTTTTGGTTGAGCTCGATGGCCCCAGAACCGTAAGAAAAGTAAATATAAAGATAATCGATAATCGAGGATGAATAATTTCAATCACATAATTTGCGACTGGCAAGGTGTCTTGAAACAAGCGGACGGCTTGAACCGGGAGCTTGTTGACTGGATTGAAAAAAGCGATTATGAAGCTTCCATATTAACCAATTGCGGTGGGGATTTTTCAAAGCTACTGAAAGAATTAGGTATTGAAAAGACCTTTAAAGCGGTAGCAAATCCGACAACGGAAAACGTGATGAAGCCGAATAAAGGCGCCTATCAAAAAATATTGGAGTTAATTGATGAAAAACCGGAAAATTGCCTGTTTATAGACGACTCCCTGATGAACGTGAAAGCGGCAAAGGAGATGGGAATTACCTCCTTTCTTTATAGAGACAATAAAACTCTTTTTAAAAAATTAAATAAGTTAAATAAATAATATACATGGACACCTCTTTAATTTTTGGGCAAGTATTGGGGCTTACGCTTTTCCTTTTTTCCGCTATACTGCTAATTAATAAAACGGCCTTCAAGACGGCTATCAGACTACATAGATCAAAGGCGCTAATCCTACTTACCGGATTTCTTTTTTCAGCTGTAGGAATTATCATAATAGTTTCTCATAATATTTGGGAGCTGAACTGGAAAGGAGTAATAACGATTACCGGCTGGCTTTTTCTCCTGGAAGGCCTTTTCCGACTTCTCTTTATTGATCTGACTATTAAAATAATCAAAAACTTGAAATCGTCGATTCCGATAATGATATCACTCTACTTCAGCTTGATTGTCGGAATTTATTTAATCTTGGTCACCTTTTTTTAAAATAAAAAAAACTAAATGCTAAAAATAAAAAAACTAACAAAAAAATTCGAAGATCTTACAGCCGTAAAAGAAGTGGATTTAGAAGTGGAAAGAGGGGAGTTTTTCTCAATCATCGGCCCCAACGGATCGGGAAAAACCACCATAATAAAGTGTATTTTGGGGCTTCTCCATCCAACTGAAGGAGATATTCTTTTAGAAAACAAAAGTATAATCTCCAACCCCAAAGAAACCAAGGCCAAGATCGGCTATATACCCGACGAACCCAAAATTTGGTCTCATATTACCGGAGAAGAGTTTTTATACTTTTCCGGAGCTCTATACGGAATGGATAAACAGAAAATTAAGGAAAAAGTCCCCGAACTTCTGAAGCACTTCAATCTGGAAGGAATAGAGAGAAAATATTATGAAAACTATTCCAGAGGTAATAAGCAAAAATTCACCATATTGGCCGCTCTACTTCATAAGCCGGACTTAATCTTGGTGGATGAACCCATAGTCGGATTGGATCCGGAGGCGGCGAAAACGGCTATGAGGCTGCTCTCTAATTTCGTTAACAAGGGCGGTAGCATATTTATGGCCACACACACTTTACCCGTAGCCGAAAAACATTCTACAAGAGTGGGTGTCCTCCACAGGGGAGTCCTAAAAGAAACCGGCTCAATCAATCAGCTGAGAGAGAAAATGAGCCATCCGGAAGCGTCACTTTTGGAAATTTACAACCACTTCAGCAAAAATGAATAAATACTTTTCCTATTACTCAAAAAGAATAAAGAGATACTTCGAAAAAGAAACCGAATCCCGTTTACTGGTTACGGCTTTGATGGTTTTAGCGGTCGGTCTTTTGGCTTACGGCGTTTTTTATTTCACCAAAGAAGGTCTCGGCTTTACTCAGGAAGAAACGGATCCATTTATGATGGAGGCCGTACCGCTTTATATCTATCAACTCTTTTTCCTGATAACCGGATTTTTAATTTTTACGAGTACCGTAATTTTCGGACTGTTTAATTTTTTCAAAAATGAAAAAGACGGTTGGATTATGGCCTCACCGAGCTACGAAGGTCTCTCTTGGGTCAAGTTTTTCAGGGCTTTGATCGACTCCTCCTGGCCGATAATAGTATTGGCCCTGCCTCTTCTTTTTGCCGTTAGAACCGTTTTTACTTTTTCTCTTCCTTATCTACTAATGGCTTTTTTCGCTATTATATTTTTCTCCTTTTTTATTGGAGCTTTGGCCATAATAATTATATTTATCGTTTCGATCATAATGAAATTGATAAACTTGAAGAGTTTCAAGGTATTGGCCGGTATTATGGCGTTAATTTGTCTGTTTGCCGGATTTTCCGTATGGAGACAAGTCGTCGAAGTGGATATTAATGAGCTTTTTCAGGTTGAGGAAACAATAGATCCCGCATTAACCCACATGATAGAAAGCTTTTCCGTCTTTCCCTCTCACTTTCCGGCAATGATGACCCACCATCTTCAACTCGGAAATCCGGGGCAAGCTTTGCGATATGCGGGAGTCGTATTCGTAACGCTCTTACTCACTCTCATTGTTTTTAAAAGCCTGAAGTCAAAATTTCTCTATATCTGGCAAACTTTTCAAGAAGGATCCTTCGAAGCGAAAAGCAAAAAAAGAGTCAAACGAAAACCGATAATGAAGAATCCGCCGGAGAGTCCGGAAAAAGTAATTTTCAGAAAAGAAGTTCTAACCAATTTCCGGTCGGCAAAGAACTTATTCTGGTTTGCTTTTCTTATGACTCTTATGTTCGCCCAGGTCGGTGTAGTCAATCTACTGGAAAGATATGTCGGCATCGGTGTTAGTGAGGAGGCGGCTTTGGCCGGCTTTACTCCCAGCGTGCAAACCGGAGGAATTCTCTTTTTTATAAGCGCTTTAATACTAAGGTTCGTATTTCCTTCCTTCAGTCAGGAAGGTAATACTTCTTGGATTATAGGATCAGCCCCGATTGATTTGAAGAAAATATTCCGTCAAAAATCCTTGTTTTACGCCACTTTGCTTGCAGCTATGGGGGCCATTGCAATTATGATATACGCAATACCTCTTTCGATTGCCGGAGAGGTGCTCGTCCCCTTAACGGTGGTAATAATAATCGGCATTATAACTTTAAATATGGTCGGGCTTTCTCTGGGAACTATTTTTATCAATTTCGACACGGACGATCCGCAACGACTGAGCACTTCCGCTCCGGGAGTAGGGTTTATCTTAATTTCCTTGATATACAGCGGACTAAGCGCTTTTCTTCTTTACCGAATATTTTTAACTCAAAATTATCAATTCATTTTACCGTTTTTGATTCTTTCTATAATTATCTACAAAACGGCTCAAAAGCTGGCTTTCAAATCCCTGGAGAGGCTGGAGTTTTTATAAAAAACATAAATTATCACTCTTGACATTCGTCTGCTAATTTTTTATCATAAGGATCAGAAGATGGTCATCTTTTTTTATCCATGGATATAACTAAAAGACAGTGGAAGATTTTAGAGATAGTGATTAGAGATTATATAGACTTAGCGGAACCGATCAGTTCAAGACATATAGAAAAGAACTATAATTTGGGAGTTTCTCCGGCGACGATAAGGAATGATCTCAAAAAGCTGGTTGAAGAGGGGTATTTGGAACAACCCCATAGTTCGGCGGGTCGAGTTCCTTCCGACAAAGGCTACAGGCACTTCGTAAACAAACTGCTTGAAGGAGAGGACTTGATCAACAACCGACTGGAAAAGAGGGTAAGTATGATGGAGAGACGGATTGAAAATAAGTTTAACTTTTTAAGGGAATTAACCGGATTTTTAGCCGGACTCTCCAGTTCTCTGACTTATTCTTATCTTTTAAAGAAAAATCTTTATTGGAAAGAGGGTTTCGAAGAAGCTTTGCTGTATCCGGAGTTTAAGGACATAGAAAAGATTCATTCTTTTTTGGAGCTAACCAAAAAATTCGAAGAAGATTTCGGAAGTAGGTTTTCTGATAACCTGAAAGATGATAAAGTCAAGATTTACATAGGAAAAGAAAACCCTTTTGAAGCCGAAGATTTTTCCATTTTGATATCGAGATGTAGATTTTCCGAGGGAGAAGAAGGCATCTTGGCAATCTTGGGACCAAAAAGAATGGCTTATGACAAGAATATAACTTTAATAAATTCATTAGTTAAATTGCTGGAAAACGGTCATGACGAACGAAAAAAAGAAAAAAGAAGAAAAGAAGAAGAGTGATGCTGAAGAAAAAATAGAAAGCCTGGAAAGGGAAAAGAACGAATATCTCGAAGGTTGGAAAAGGGCCAGAGCCGATTTTGTTAATTACAAAAAGCACGAAAAATCCCGATTAGTGGAAGCGAAAAAGAGAGAAAGGGAAAAACTGATAAAAGAGATACTGGATGTCGTCGACAACTTTGAAGTGGCGGAAAAAAATATACCGAAAGAAAAAATAGGCGATGACTGTGTTCAAGGGCTTTTAAACATTAAAAAGCAATTAATCAAGCTTCTCCAAGACTATGGATTGGAATCGATTGACTCCGTGGGTCAAGAGTTCGATCCCAATCTTCACGAGGCGGTTTCCATGGTGGAGTCTGAAAAAGACTCGGGAACAGTGGTTGAAGAAGTAAGAAAAGGATATCTCTTAAACGGAGAACTTATAAAACCCGCCAGAGTAAAAGTAGCTAAATAATATTAAAACTTAACTGACAATCGGTGAATTTTCAAGCCGTGAGTCCAAAAAATGAGTAAGATTTTAGGAATAGATCTGGGAACAACCTTTTCTGCAATGGCGGTGGTAAAAGGTGGAGACCCGGAAATATTAGAAAACAAAGAAGGCGACAGAACAACCCCTTCAGTTGTAGCTATGAGCAAAAAAGGGGAACGGCTCGTCGGATCGATCGCCAGAAGGCAACAAGTTACCAATCCGGAAAACACTATTTTTGCCGCCAAAAGACTCATCGGAAGACACTACGACAGTGATGAGGTAAAAAAGAGCAAGAAGAATCTTCCTTATGAAATCAGGAAAGAAAAAGACGGAGAGGGGGTAGAAATTAAGTTCGATGATAAATGGAGAAAGGTCCCCGAAATATCAGCAATGGTTCTTCAGAAGCTGAAAAAAGACGCCGAAGAAAAATTAGGGGAGGAGATTGAGAAAGCAATAATAACCGTGCCCGCTTACTTTGACGACTCACAAAGAAAAGCGACCAAGATTGCCGGAGAAATAGCCGGATTCGAAGTAGAGAGAGTGATAAATGAACCGACAGCGGCCGCTTTAGCTTACGGATTAAACCAAAAACAAGACCAAAAGATTCTCGTATATGATTTCGGAGGCGGAACCTTCGACGTTTCCATTCTGGAAGTCGGGGATGATACCATTGAAGTTAAAGCCAGTGGTGGTGACAGTCACTTGGGAGGAGAAGATTTCGATAACGAAATTTTAGATTGGATGGTGGAAAAGTTCAAAAATGAAAGCGGAATAGATCTCTCCAAAGACAAATTAGCCTTACAGAGGCTCAAAGAAGCAGCGGAAAAGGCAAAGATTGAGCTTTCTTCAACGAAGAAGGCGGAGATGAATATTCCTTTCGTTACCTCCGATGATGACGGGCCGAAACATCTGAATTACAGTCTTTCCCGATCCAAATTTGAGGACCTGGTAGAAGAGTACGTAAACAGATCGATTGAAATGACCAAAGAGACGATTAAAGAATCAGGAATAGATTTGGATAAAATCGATGAAATAGTTTTAGTCGGTGGGCAAACCAGGTCTCCGATTATTCAAGAAAGAATCAAGGAGACTTTGGGCAAAGAGCCGAATAAGGAGATAAATCCCGACGAAGTTGTTGCCGTAGGTGCTGCAGTCCAGGGAGGAATTATGGGCGGAGACGTCAAAGACGTATTGCTTTTGGATGTAACACCGCTTTCACTCGGTATAGAAACTCTGGGTGGTAAATTCACTAAATTGATCGACAAAAATACGACTATTCCAACTTCCGCTTCGGAAACGTTTTCTACTGCTGCCGACAATCAAACCTCAGTTCAGATACACGTTCTTCAGGGTGAGCGACCAATGGCGAAAGATAACAAGTCCTTGGGTCAGTTCATTCTGGACGGAATCCCCCCCGCTCCCAGAGGAGTCCCTCAAATTGAAGTTACGTTCGACATAGACGCCAACGGAATCTTAAGCGTATCGGCGAAAGACAAGGGAACCGGAAAAGAGCAATCCATCAGAATAGAGGGCTCTTGCGGACTTTCCGACGAAGAGATTGAAAAAATGAAAAAAGAGGCTGAAGAACACGCCGAAGAAGACCAGAAACAAGAAGAGCTTCTCGACGCCAAATCGGAAGCGGAATCTCTTATTTACGGCTTTGAAAAAACAAAAAAAGAGATGGGAGATGATTTTCCGAAGGAAGACATTGAAGAAATTGAAGAGGAGTTAAAAGAGCTGGAAGAATTGAAAGAAACCGACGATGTTGAAAAAGCGGAAGAAATTAAAGAAAAAACTGAAAAACTTTCCGAAAAAGTTCAAAAAATAGGAGCCAAGGTTTACGAAAAAAAGGCAAAAGAAGATGATCAAGCGGAAGAGACGGAAGAGGCCGACTATGTAGAAGAGGAAGATGAAGAAGGCTCTTCTACGGATTCGCAAAATGAAGATGAAGAAAAGTAGACTAAAAGCTCGAAAGCCCCCGGAAAATTTTAAGGGGGCTTTCGGATTATTAATTTATGAGTTATGAGTGAAGATTACTATAACATATTAGGCGTCTCCAAAGATGCCGGCCAAGAAGAGATAAAGAAAGCTTACAGAAAATTGGCCCATAAGCACCACCCGGACAAAGGTGGGGACGAAGAAAAATTCAAAAAGATAAATGAGGCCTACCAAGTTCTCTCCGATGAAGATAAAAGAGGGCAATATGACAGATACGGAAAAGCGGGCACCAATCGGGGCGCCGGCTTCGGTGGTTTTCAAGGGGCTCATCAAGGTGATTTCAATCAAACTGATTTTGATTTTGATGATTTGGGTGATATATTCGGAGGTATTTTCGGTGGTGGTTTCGGAAGACAATCTTCAAAAGCTCAAGGGAGAAAAGGAGCGGATATACGAATTAAATTAAAGATAAGTTTAGCGGAAGCTTTCACCGGAGTTAAAAAGAACAAATCTCTGAAAAAGAAAAATAATTGTAAGGCTTGCAATGGAACCGGGGCCAAGAACAAAAAAATGAAAACTTGTTCGCAATGTAACGGACAAGGCAAGCGCAAAGAAAAAAGAAAGACCTTTTTTGGAACTTTTGCGCAAGTTGTAACCTGTAACAAGTGCCAAGGATCCGGAGAAATCCCCGAAAATGAATGTCCTAAATGTAAAGGAAAGGGGTGGGTGGAGTCAATTGAAAAGGTGAGCTTTGAAATACCGGCCGGAATAAGCAGTGGACAAACCTTACGAGTCTCCTCCAAAGGTCACGCCGGAGAGAAAAACTCTCCACCCGGTGACCTTTTAGTGAACGTAGAAGTTGAAAAAAATAACTTGTTCGAGCGAGACGGAATGGATCTTTATCATGAAGCGGAAATATCTTTCAGCAAAGCCGCAATGGGAGGAACGATTAAAGTTCCCGCTTTTAATAAGAAGGGGGAAATTAAAAAAGTAAAACTAAAGATCCCCAAAGGATCGAAGCCGGGGAAAAAGCTAAAGCTTTCCGGAAAAGGAATGCCTCAACTTTCCGGATATAAAAGAGGAGATATGTATGTAAAATTAACGATTGAAGTTCCTCAGAAGTTGACTAAAAAACAAAAGGAAGCTCTTAACAATTTAAGTAATGAGGGGCTTTGATTTGACAAAAAAAACAATAGGTTATATAATTAATACACTTTAAAGACCTTTTTATCGGGAGAGATTCGCTCTCCCGATTTTTTTCTTTACATTCTTCCTAATTTTTGTAAAATAAGTGTAGTCTGATGCGTCCGTAGCTCAGTTGGTAGAGCAGCTCCCTTTTAAGGAGAAGGTCGAGGGTTCGAATCCTTCCGGACGCACAATTTGTAGCGACCTCCCCAAAAAACGGGAGGTTTTAAAAAATGAAAACATATTTAATAAAAACCTACGGCTGTAAACTGAATCAAGCGGAAACCGACGGGCTGATAAGAGCTCTTCCCGAAAGTTTTCAAAAAGCTTCTGAAAAAAAGGCGAGAGTCGTTATTTTGAATACCTGTGGAGTTATAGACAAAACGGAAAGAAAGATAATAAAGGAAATTAAAAAACAAAAGAAAAAAGGAAAAAAAGTAGTAGTTACCGGATGTTTGCCTGCAATCAATCCGGAAGTAAAGAGTTTGGCCGACCTGTCAATTGTCGGCAACGATCCAATCGACTTTTCAAATAAAATATCTCAACTTTTTAAAACAGAGGGGAAAAACATAAATGGAATTCCCGCATTGACAAATCCGAAAAGCACGTCGGCAATCATACCCATATCGACCGGCTGTTTGGGAAGTTGCAGCTATTGCAGCGCAAAATTAGCTCGTGGAAAATTGAGAAGCTATCCGAAAAAAGAAATAATGGAAAAAGCAAAGCAAGTATTAAAAAGCGGCAAAAAAGAGATTCAGCTAACATCACAGGATTTGGGAGTTTACGGAATGGAGTCCGGGGAACCGATGATCATTGATTTAATAAGGGGGCTTCTAAATCTTAATGAGGACTTCAGGTTAAAATTGGGGATGATGAATCCCGGGCATGTAAACAAGTTTTTCGATGACTTTTTGGATCTTTTTGAAAGTGAAAAACTGTATAATTTTATCCACCTCCCGGTTCAATCCGGAAGTGAGAAAGTTTTAAAGGATATGAATAGGAAACATTCCGTAAGTGAATTCAAGAAAATGGTTGGAAAAATAAAAAGCAAGCTAAAAAATCCTTTACTTTCTACGGATATAATCGTCGGTTTTCCCACTGAAACGGAAAATGACTTTCAAAAAACCGTCAATCTGATAGAGGAAACCAAACCACATATAATAAACATTACACGCTATTCGGAAAGACCAAAAACCGAAGCGGCAAAGCTGAAAGACATGCCCAGCAAAATAAAAAAGGAAAGGTCGAGAAAGGTGACTAAGCTTGCAAAAAAGATCAGATTAAATGATAATAAAAAAGTGAAGGGGCAAATCTTCAAAACCCTAATAGTCAGAAAGGGGAAAAATAAAAGCATGCTCGGAAGGCTGCCAAACGGCAAAGCGGTAGTCTTGTCCGAAGGTAAAGTAGGGGAAATAGCAAAAATAAAAATAGTGGATTTTAAACATAATTATTTAATAGGAAGAAATGTTCAATAGTCCGGAAAAAAGCTTTGAATTAAGTCGAACAAGTATGGACCAAACCGTAAAATGGATCACCAAGGATGCTAAGGAGGGTGGTCCGGGAGAACGGAAAAAATTAGATTACTTTGAAAATTTCGGTTACGACAAGGATGAAATAAAGGAAGATGAACAACTCTTGAAAATTGCCCACAAGAGAATCGAAAAAAGCATGGAAAAGACGGGTGCTGAAAAAAAAGAAATGGAAAAATCGAACGAACGAGGAGAAGCTATGGAAATAGTAATGACTTATCTTCTGGAGCAATGGTTCGAAACTGAAGATATAGAAGTAGCGGCCCAAAGAACAACCGAATTTGATGACGTGATAAACGGTGTAGATTTAATAGTGGAATTCAAAACCTCCGATTCAATAGAAAGCTTAGCTCTGGGAATAGACGCTTCTCTTCATACAAAAGGTATAAGAGAAAAAATGCACAGATGCTATCGTAGAATGACCAACCCCCATGAAAACTTTCAAGTTAAATATTTCCGTTCCGTTTTTGAAGATGAAAACGGAAAAAATCAGCGTGGGCCACTCAAAAACATTATTCCGGCAATTGTCGGTTTGGGGCCCAAAAACGCAAATAAAGTATTTGAAGATTTTGCTGAATATTTAAACCTTAGAAATAAAGACTTCCATCAAGCGCAAGATAAAATGGAGTCCATAGTCCATAGCCCGATTAAAAAAGTATTTTTAGAACAAATCAAAAGTCAACTTGAAATGTATAAAGCGAATAGCGGGGAGGTAAAAGAGGAGTTACTTGACGAAATAGACAAAATAAGTATAATAATAAAGAAAATTGAAAATTCAGATGAGATGAAGGAGTCCGTTTGCAGTCAAACTCAAAAAAATGACCGAGTTTTAAAAGGAGTAAAAAGTTACACTAATAAGGCAACAAAAGGAGATGATGCAAATAGAAGATGAAAGAAGTTGGAGGCATCTGAGTAAAAAAGAGATTGAGAGGATCTTATCCGGAGATGCAGATTGTTTATTGACAACGTGGAGTAAATATCATTTGGGCAAGGAGGGACATAACTGTAAAAGATGTAAGGAAAGACTCAAACATAAAAAGAGATCCGATTAGTTTCGGGTCTTTATTTTTTGAATAATCGGGTTTAATGTGCTATTATTTTAAAAGTGTATGCAAAAGAAAATAACAAAATTCGTATTAATTTTAGCTGTTTTGGGGCTGATATTCGCCTCGGGTTATTATATTGGATACGAAGAAGCGAAGATAACTCAACCGGACGAAGAAATAGATTTTTCACTTTTTTGGGAGGCATACAATCGATTAAACCAAACCTACGTTAATCCGGATGAAATAGATGGAGAGAGGGTAGTTCACGGAGCTATCAAGGGAATGCTTAATTCTTTAGAAGATCCTCATACCAGATTTTATAATCGTGAAGAAAGTAGAAAGTTCTTAGAAGACGTGTCCGGTTACTATGAAGGAGTGGGAATGGAAGTTGGTATTCGAGACGGAAACTTGCAGGTAATATCTCCCATAGAAGGAACCCCGGCAAGCAGAGCCGGCTTGAGAGCCGGAGATTTAATATTGGAGATTGATGGAGAATCAACCATTGATATGACCTTGGAGGAAGCGGTTAATCTGATGAGGGGTGAGGAAGGCACTCTCGTCACTCTGGTTATAGGAAGAAATCGAGAAACTCACGAATTTGAATTGGAAAGAGCGGAAATTCAGATTCCGTCAGTGGATTGGGAGCTTATGGAAAATGATATAGCTTATTTAAAAATTCATTATTTCCACCATGATCTCATAAATGAATTCAACGAAATGGTGCCTGAAATTACTGCTTCACCGGCCAACAAAATGATCTTGGATATGAGAAACAATCCCGGCGGAGCATTGGATTCCGCCCTGGAAGTGGCCGAATTTTTCTTGGAAAGAGGGGATGTGATTGTCAAAAGTCAGGAGGCCGACGGAGAAATAAAAGAAACCTATAAAGCCGGAGGAAGTTCGGTAACTTTTGATCACGAATTAGTTATATTGATAAACGAGGGATCGGCATCAGCTTCGGAAATATTGGCCGGAGCCTTAAGGTACCATAGAGATGCAAAAATAGTAGGACAAACCTCTTTCGGAAAGGGGTCAATCCAAACAATGGTCAATCTTTCCGATATGTCCAACTTAAAAGTAACAATATCAAACTGGGTGACTCCGGGAGATGTACTTATCACCGATAAGGGGATAGTCCCCGACTACGAGGTCGAATTAAGTATGGAAGACTTTGAAGAGGACCGAGATCCTCAATTGGACAAAGCAATTGAATTACTCTTAAGTAACTAAAATTATGAAAGTTATATTACTTGAAAATATAAAAAAACTGGGAAAAAAATATGAAGTGATAGAGGTTGCCGACGGATATGCGAAGAACTTCCTTCTTCCTCAAAAAAAAGCTGAACTCGCTACCGACGGAAACCTTAAAGCTTTAAAGAAAAAGGAAGAGAAAGAGAAGAAAAAGAGGAAAAAGAAAAAAGAGGAAATTGAAAAACTTATCTCCGAGCTGGAAGATAAAGAGTTCATTATTGAAACAAAAGTAGGAGAAAAAAATCAACTTTTCGAATCAATCAATTCCGAAAAAATAAGTGAAAAAATAAAAAAGGAAGGTTACGACGTTTCGGAAAAACAAGTCAAGTTGGATAAGCCGATAAAGCAACTTACCGAAAAAGAAGTGGAGCTTCAATTTAACCACGACTTAAAAACCAATATAAAAATAAAAATAGAAGAAAGTAAATGAAAAGATATATATTCGTTGCCGGGGGAGTAATGTCCGGTATAGGAAAAGGAGTTTCAACCGCGTCCATAGGTAAGATTTTAAAAGGAAAGGGGTTCGAGGTGACAGCCGTTAAAATAGATCCCTACGTAAACGTTGACGCGGGAACAATGAACCCGGTAGAGCACGGAGAAGTCTTCGTAACCAAGGACGGAAGTGAATGTGATCAAGACATAGGCAATTATGAAAGATTTTTAGGAAAAGAGTTTACTAAAAAAAATTATATAACCACGGGCAAAGTATATAAACACGTTATTGAAAAAGAACGCAACTTGGAATACGATGGGAAATGTGTAGAAGTAGTTCCCGACATACCCAACGAAACGATAAGAAGAATAAAAGAAGCGGCAAAAAAAGACAAAGCTGATTTCACCCTTATAGAAATAGGTGGAACCATAGGAGAATATCAAAATCTTCTTTTTCTGGAAGCTGCCAGAATGATGAAACTGAAAAACCCAAACCGGGTTCTTTTTATATTGGTTAGCTATCTTCCAACTCCGAAAACAATAGGGGAGATGAAGACAAAACCAACCCAAAATGCATCCAGAAGATTAAATGAAGCCGGAATCCAACCGGATATAATTCTGGGAAGAGCTGAAGCTCCTTTGGACAAACCGAGAAGAGAAAAAATATCCAATTTCTGTAATATAGATAAAGAGTTTGTAATTTCCGCCCCCGATGTTAAGTCAATATACACCATTCCGGTTAATTTTCAAAAAGAGAATTTGGGAGAAAAGATACTGAAAAAATTCGGAATAGAAAAGAGAAAAAAAGATCTTTCCGATTGGAGAAAAATGCTTGAACGAAGAGAGGGTAGGAAGGGAACGGTAAAAATTGGAATAGTCGGTAAATACTTTGAAACGGGCAACTTCACTTTAACCGATTCATATATTTCAGTAATCGAAGCACTTCGTCATGCCTCCTGGAGCTTAAAAACTAATATTGAAATAGACTGGATTTTTGCCGAAGATTATGAAAAAAACCGGGAAAAAGTAGCGGAAATAAAAAATTATGACGGAATAATTGTCCCGGGTGGATTCGGAAGTAGGGGAGTGAAAGGAAAAATTAAAACCATAAAATACTGTAGAGAAAAAAAGATCCCTTTCTTGGGGCTTTGCTTGGGAATGCAGTTGTCAGTAATCGAGTTTGCAAGAAACGTTGTGGGGCTGAAAAATGCAAATTCTACTGAATTTAATGAAAGTTGTCAAGAGCCGGTAATAGACCTCATGGAAGAGCAAAAGAGGTTAGTAAAGGAAAGTGCATTCGGAGGAACTATGAGATTGGGAAACTATATTTGTAAATTAAATAAAAAAACCGCTTCTTATAAGCTTTACAAAGAAACAAAAATAAAAGAACGACATAGGCACAGATACGAATTAAATAATGATTACGAGAAAGAATTAAAAAAATCCGGCCTCGTATTAGCCGGAATAAATCCCGAAAGTGATCTAACTGAAATTATCGAGCTTAAAGATCATCCGTTCTTTATTGGAACTCAGTTTCATCCGGAGTTTAAGTCCGGACCGCTTAAGCCTCATCCACTTTTCAAAGGATTTTTAAAAGCGGCTAAAGAACATTAACCTTTTTTACCTTTTTCCTTTTTCCGTCAAAATTTTTCTTGACTTTTGTTTGAAATTCAACGATTCCTTCTTTTGTTGCATAAAGAGTGTCATCCCTTCCGCATCGAACATTTTTTCCGGGAACGAAATTAGTTCCTCTTTGCCTGACGATAATGGATCCCGGTTTTGCATTTTGTCCACCGAAAAGTTTAACCCCTAAATATTTGGGTTTGGAATCACGTCCCAGTCTTGTTGTTCCGGATGATTTTGTAGTTGCCATTTTATTAATTGAATTATGAAACCTAAGTCTATACTAACAGAAATAAGTAAAAATGTCAATCAAAAATCCGACTCTTTTTATTGGTTGATAATAATAATTTTAGTGGCACTGCTTTTTTATATGATCGGATGGATTTCCAGGGACTTGGAGGAGCAAAAACCGATAGAAATTGAAGATTTTTCAAAAATAACTGAAATAGGGGACTTTTAACTCAAAAATCAAAAAGTTTAAGAATAAGGGGGCTTCATAGCCGCTTAGAGCGATTTTTATACAAAAGATGGGTTACGCCTCATCGTTTTTCTTATTATTTTCAAGATTTTGGCCGCTATGATACTTTTTATGAATCTCGCGCAATTTTTTGCTGGTGATGTGGGTGTAAATCTGAGTGGTGGCAATATTTTTGTGTCCCAAAAATTCTTGGATAACTCTGAGATCCACACCTTGCGCCAAAAGATCCGTGGCGTAACTATGACGTAAGGTATGCGGTGTGGTAGTTTTCGGCAAGCCGGTTTTCTTTACATATTTCTTAACGATATTTTCTACGGATCTGGTGGAAATTCTGCGATCACCGGTTTTGGGTCCACGATATCTTATAAAAAGCGGATCCAAATCATCTTCACGGATGGACAAATAATTCCGCAATGCTTGAACCGCTCGGGGAGAAAAATAAACTGTCCGAGTTCTGTCACCCTTACCGGTAACTACAACTTCCAGATCTTCGGTATTTTCTTTAATATTTATTTGATCACGATCCAAACCGACCAGCTCAGCGACTCTTAGACCGGTTGAAAATAGAGTTTCGAGTATTGCCCCGTCTCTAATGCCGGTTCTTTTTTTATTGTCCGGAGCATTAAGTAGTTTTTGGATTTGATCCAATTTTAAAAAATTCAAGGAATTATCACCGTCCTGTTTGGTTAATTTAACTTTTTCAGCAGGGAGAGCCTCGATATCTCGATCAGCAAAGAAATTAAGAAGGTTTCTTACTGCGATCAAATAATAATTTCGAGTTTTTTTGCTTATCGGTTGATTTTTATGATTTTTTCGTTTTGAAAGATAAACCCGATAATCCCAAATATGTTGATCCGTAAGCTCATGGGGAAGTAAATCAGAATTATCGGAATTTTCGAGCCATTCGGAAAAGCGGGAGAGGAAGCGTTGATAAGTTTCTTGGCTGCCGGGTGAGAGTCCTTTCTCAATATCCAAATACTGGAAAAATTCTTGGAAATGGTCCAATATGGTTTTTTTTGATTTTTTCATAGGTTAGGTAAAGGTGCCTATTTTTTGTTCTTAAACTTCGGTAAAGTTACATTATGCGAAGTTTCTTATTTATAATAATATACAACAAGTCCACTATTGTCAATCCCCTGTTTCCGTAAAGGGGCTCTTTATCGACTCCCAGGCACTTCTAACTATTGAACCGATCACCTCATCAATCCTTTGACTGATCCTTCCGATTAATTCTTCTTTTCTTTCTTCAACTTGTTCTTCAATTATTCTTTGACGTCTTTCAATCTTTTCCACGATAAAATTAATTCCGTCTTGAGTCTTCCTCCGGATAAAATTAAAAAAATCATAAATGCTCTCCACTATTCGGGAAACGAAATTTTTTTCTTGATCTGATTCCATCTCCTCCTCTCCAAAAACAACCGGGATAGAAAAAATAAAAATAAATATTAAAAGAAAAATAAAAAATTTTTTCATAAAATTTCTTTTGCCTGCTTTAGTCTTTTTATCGCCTCCCCCCTACCCAGGAGGTATGCCACCTCAAATGGTCCGGCTGAATTCTTTCTTCCCGTTAGAGCGGCTCTAAGAGGCCATAGAAATCGCCCTCGGTCGCCGTATTCGTTCGCTTTTTCCAAAAGAGACTTGCTAACCTGCTTCTTATCCCAGGTTTTTATATCAGATAATATATTTATTGACTTGTCAATGCAATCAGCAACCTCATCTTCGGTCATGTCTTTCCATTGAAGTAAACTGAAATCAGCTTCGATTGTCTCGAAAAAATAATCCGCCACCTCGGTTATTTCGGGAAGCGTTTTGATTCTGTCTTGGTGCTCCTTGGCAATCCCTATAATTTGATCGAAGCTGAAATCCCTACCGTCTTTGGTTTTATAACTTGTTTTTAGTCCCTTGGCACCCATCGCCGGAGGATATTCTTCAAGGCTTTGCTTGGGGTTTAAAAGATCCTCTTGAATCAAATAAGTAACCAGAAGCTTAGCTAATCTTTCCGGCCTCGCCTCTTTGATGTGTAGGCTGTTTATATACTCCAGCTTTTTTTTGTTAAAAACAGCACCTGACTTTTTGCATCTGTCAATAGAAAACTCTTTTTTAAGTTCTTCGATCGTGAAAAACTCCCTGTCGTCCCCCGGACTCCAGCCAAGTAAAACTAAAAAGTTAACCAATGCTTCGGGTAAAAATCCTTGTTTTTTATATTCCGAGACTGCTACTGCTCCGTGTCTTTTTGAAAGTTTCGATTTGTCCGAAGCTAAAATCAGAGGTAAATGTCCATATTTTACTTGATCAAAACCTAAAGCCTTTTGAATCAAGATTTGTTTCGGCGTATTTGAAATATGGTCCTCCCCCCTAATTACGTGGCTCATTTTCATTTCATGGTCATCAATCGCACATGCCAAATTATAAAGAGGTTTTTTCTTGTTTTTTGCCAAAACAAAATCACCTATCTCTTTTTTATCGAAAACCACTTCTCCCCTGATCATATCTTCAAATTTAATCTCTCCCTCATCATCAACCTTCATTCTGATAACATAATCGTCCCCCTTTTTTAGCTTTTCTCTTCTTTTCTGATCAGAAATTTTTCTACACTTTCCGGAATATTTAGGTGCCTCACCTTTTTCAACGCATTTTTCCTTCTCTTTCTTTAACTCTTCCTCCGAGCAAAAGCACGGATAAGCGGCACCGGTTTCAATTAGTTTTTTAATATATTTCTCATAAATTTCCAATCTTTTACTTTGCCTGTAGGGACCAAAATTTCCTTTTTTGTCCGGACCTTCATCATACTCGAGACCCAGCCAATCCAAACTTTCCAAAATACTTTCTTCATACTCTTGTTTTGATCTTTCTATATCAGTATCTTCGATTCGTAAAACAAAATCTCCTCCGGACTTGGAAGCGAACAAGTAATTTATAAGGGCTATTTTAGCCGACCCGACGTGAAGAAAGCCGGTTGGTGATGGGGCGAATCTTACTCTTTTTTTCATAAAACAATAAAATTATTGAACTAAAAATTCTCTGATGTAGGCAGCTAAAACTCGAGCAGCATCCGGTTTTGCAAAATAAGATGCATGTTTCTTCATCTCCCTGAGTTCAGACGGGGCCAAAAACAATGATTTAACTTTTTCCAAAAAGAAATGAGGGGTTAAATTTTTCTCCTCCATTACTATCGCAGCCCCCATGCTCGCAACTCTATAGGCATTTTCCGCTTGGTGGTCTTGGGCCGCTTCGGGAAGCGGAATCAAAATGCTCGGTTTTTCATTTGCTAAAATTTCAAAGATAGTACCGGCACCGGCTCTTGATATCACCAAATCAGCCACTTTGTAAGCGTCTCTTAACTGCCCTTCATCAAAAAAGGAATAAGGGTGATAATATTTTTTTAAATTTTCAGGCAAAAATGTTTCAGTTTCCTCTTTAATTCTTACGATGTTTTCTCGGCCGCATTGATGGATTACTTCAAAACTTTCCAAGAGTTGGGTTAAAATAGCTAAAATCGTATCATTTATTCTTTCAGATCCTTGAGAACCTCCCATGATAAGGAGGACGGGTTTTCCTTTAGTCAACTTAAAACGAGTAACCGCCTTTTCAGACGAACCTTTCATGGCCTCTTTTCTTATCGGGTTTCCCACCACGAATTTTTTTCCCGGATTGGCTCCGATGGTATCGTTGAAGGAAACGAAAACCTCCGTTGCGAACCCGGAGACTATCTTATTCGCCAATCCCGGAGCAGCATCCGATTCATGTAAAATCACGGGGATTCGCATTAAACTTGCCGCCAAAGTTACGGGGACCGAACCGTATCCCCCCTTGGAAAAAACCATATCCGGAGAAATTACAAGGAGATGAAGGATTGATTGAATTACTCCGATCGGAACCTTGATTATATCAATGACGTTCTTGATTATCGAAACCGGATCAATGTACCTTCTCAATTTCCCTGCAAATATATATTTGGTTTTCAGGCCTTCCTGGGTGAAATTAAAGTCCGGAATATTATCTTTGGGAGCAATATAATACATCTCCAACCTTTCGCTTTCTGAAAACTGTTTTTTTAAACTTCTAATTACAGCAACCAAAGGAAAGACATGCCCTCCTGTTCCGCCGCCCGTAAAAACTATTTTTTTCTTTTTCATAAATTTTTAAAATTTAGAAATATTTAAAAGCAACCCCAACCCGGCCAATTCAGCTATAAAATGGGTTCTCCCGTAACTGATAAGAGGTAGTGGAATACCCGTAACCGGAAGAACTCCGGTCATCGAACCGATATGAATAAAGGCTTGAAAAAATATCCAAAAACTTATTCCAACCGCTATAAGCCCGGGAAAAGACCCTTTGCTTTTCGTGGCTATTTTTAATCCTCGCCAAATAAAAACCAAAAATAAAAAGATTAACAAAACACTTCCTATGAAACCCGCCTCTTCCGCATAAGCTGCAAAAATCGAATCACTCATTGCAAACGGTAAAAATCCATATCTTTGGTGTCCCATTCCGAACCCCAAACCGAAAAGTCCACCCGACCCTATAGCAATAAACGCTTGGTGGGCTTGATAGGAAATGCCTTCCGTATCAACTCCCGAATTTAACAGATCTTTAACTCTTTCCAACCTGTAGGGTGAAAGAGCGATGAAACCGGTAAGAGCTATTGCACCCCCGAACCCCATTGCCAAAATATGCAAAAACGGTGTCCTGTAAGTCGCATACATAACGAAGCCGGTTGCAATAATTACAATCAGCGTACTGAGATCCGGTTGTAATAGAAACAGTCCACTTATTAATCCGCAAACCACCCCGAAAGCTATCAAGGTCTCGGAGAAAACGCGTTTTTCTTTTTTGATATCCTTCCGGCTTGAGAGCCAACTGGCCAAATAAATTATAAAAGTGAGTTTCAAAAGCTCACCGGGTTGTATTGATAACTCTCCCAGCTGCAACCACCTTCTGGCTCCCCTCAAAGAAATACCGATCCCGGGTACAAAAACCATAGCAACCAACCCCAAGCTTATTAAAAGCAGTACCGGAGCTATTTTTTTAATAAATTCTAACGGTATTTTGTACATCAAGTATCCTACGAGAACCCCCGGTAAAACTCCGAATAAAAATTGCCTGAGAAGAAAATAAGCCAAATCCAACTCCCCTATTTCTTCCGCCACTACCGCAACCCGGGCCATAGAGACGCTGGTAAAGATAACAAAACCCAGAAGAATTATCAGTCCTGAACAAATTAAAAGAATATAATCCGGTTTTTCTTTATGTTTGGCCATATTTTTGCACGTATTTTGCAAATTTCTCTCCCCTGTCCTTATAACTTTTAAACATATTGAAGCTTGAAGACGCCGGAGAAAGCAAAACTGCACCTTCGACGGTTAACCGGTAAGCATTTTTAACGGCTTCTTCCATACTTTTACAATAAATTATACGAGGTAGATTATCACTTATGCTTTCCAGCTCCGCTTCTATTTTTTGGCCGGTATCGGGAAAAAGAAGTAAATTATCAATTTTGCTTTTCAAAATTTCCTTAGCCAAAACTTGATAATCCCCCCCCTTGTCAACCCCACCGGTAATCAAGGTTTCTACATGATCTATATTTTTAATGGCTTCGGCAGCTGCCTCGGGAATTGTCGCCGCGGAATCATTATAGAAATCAATACCTTGAGACCCCCCTACTTTTTTCAATCTATGAGGCAATTTCGGTACTGATTTTAAAACTTCCACACATTCCTTTTCGGAAACATCGAAGAGTTCACAGATTTTCAATATCGGTTCCAGGTAAACTGCAGAATTTTTAATTTTTCTTTTCGGATTAAAGGGTATCTTTTTAGCTTTCGACTCTTTGATAGTTTTTAAAACGTGCTTATTTTCTCGGTTGTAAATTAATTTATCCTTATCACTTTGGAATCGGGCAATGTTCTTTTTGCTTTCAAGATATTCCGCAAAAGTTTCATGTTGGTCCAGATGATCTACAAAGACATTAAGCAACACGGCAATAGATGGGCTTGTAGTTACCGTCTGCAGTTGAAAACTTGACATTTCATATATAAAAATACCTTCTTTATCCAAATAATCAAAAACCGGCTGTCCTATATTACCTATCAAATGGACCGGGCGGTTTTGTTTTTTCTTTAAAATTTCATAAACATTACGACATGTCGTGCTCTTGCCCTTGGTTCCCGTCACTCCGACCACCTCCCCTTTTGCTAATTTTAAAAATATATCCGTTTGCCCGGTAATTGCCTTTTTCCCTTCGTAATCTTTGACCAGTTTATAGGGAATCCCGGGAGATTTTATTATAACATCATAATCCTCAACCGCTTCTAAATAGTCCGAGCCGAATCGTAAATCCAAATTATCAGTATCTTCAATTTCTTTTTTAACTTTATCCGCCACTCCAATTTTTTTATTTGGAAATTTTTCTCTCAAAAACTTCAAGGTATCTCTCCCCTCTCTTCCCAATCCGAGAACTAAAACTGATTTTTCTTTCAAGGTTTTCAGCATATTGTCAATAAAGATTTAATAAAAACAATGGGTTTTACCAATCAGCCCATTAATCTTATTGTAACTCCGACTATAGCCGCTATAACTCCTACAATCCAAAACCGCATAGTGACCTTATAGTTCGGCCATCCTTTTCCTTCAAAATG
>PWHM01000114.1 GCA_003554915.1 Candidatus Nealsoniibacteriota bacterium | reverse complement strand
GTCCGGGTCGGTGCTTAAAATTATCTTGTCCGCATTCTCGGACTCCTTTTTCAGGCTCTTTATCGTCTTTTTTTGTCGGGAAGGAATTACGTATTTCGGCTTGAAATCGTTTTCCGTATCCACCCCCAGCTTTTTTTGGGGTAAATCCCTGATATGTCCTTTCGTGGAAAGGATTTTATAGTCGTCATTTAAAAATTTGGATAGCGTCTTTGACTTGGTGGGCGATTCAACTAAAATTAGTTTCATGTCTTAAGTATTTAAATTAAAACAGCTTAAAAATGCTACCATTAAAATTAATTCTTGTAAAATGCGCTCGGGATGCTCCTGGAAAAGACCGGAACTCAAATTTTCCAGCGAAAATTTGGTTCCTACGCTCTCAACGGATTATTTTCAACAAAGTTGAAAAACCGTGCTAATCCGTTTGCGAGAGTCCTTTTCAGGAGCATCCCTCGCTTGGAATGATTGTTTAGAGTCCTCTCAAAGAGAGTATCTGCGTTTTGAATAGAGCTCCTTCAGACCGAACCCCTCGCTTAAAATGAGAGAGTCCTTTTCAGGAGCATCCCTCGCTTAGAATAATCGTATCTGCGTTTATAATTAAAAAACTGTACAAACATCCTTCAAAGCGAACCCCTCGCTATTGCGGGTTGACTATACTACCGTCATT
This sequence comes from Candidatus Nealsoniibacteriota bacterium, assembly GCA_003554915.1. Lineage (GTDB taxonomy): Bacteria > Patescibacteriota > Minisyncoccia > Minisyncoccales > PWPS01 > PWPS01. The sequence goes on along the minus strand of PWHM01000114.1, from coordinate 8,742 downwards.
CTGAACAAGCGTAGCGCAGTGAAGAATCTCTTGGAAAAACAGTAAAATAGAGAGATCCTTCGCTATGCTCAGGATGACAAAGAGAAGTCATTCTGAGCGAACGTAGTGAGTGCCTGCTTATCGGGGCGGGCTTTTTCCGGAAATGTTTACTGTTCTTCAGTGGGGAATTATTAAAGGTACTTGACAAATAAAAGATATGTAATATAATAGAAACCCTGATCTTTAAGTTTATCTACGAAGGGTCCACCCCGCTTGAACTTCTTTGAAGCTCTTTCGGGGAAAAAACGGAACGAAAATTCCTCCTTACATCCCTCCTTTCACATTTTTTTTGTTCTCGGGACCTGCTTACCTTTAAGGTAAGTACTCCGTTTGGTGGCCGTTTTCGGTCCTTGGACGGAGATTCGTAGATAATCTTAAGGAAAGGGGGAATTGAAATGTGGAGGACCAACTTGCAAGTTTTGCTGCCGGAAGGATACGAAGTCAAGGAAGACATCGATTGTTTCTACCTTATAGAAACAGAAAGCGGTGAAATACTGCACCTTTACGGGAAAGGAAATTCTCAAGGACAGTCTCCGGCGGCGGAGATAAGCAGAGATGCAATCAGAAACCACAATATAAAAGACTGAGTTTTTAAGCTCAGTCTTCTTTTTTTATTTTTATCGTCTTTTTTTCGAATCCTTCTTTTAATCCTGCGGATATCTCCGAAACCGATTTTTCGATTACTTTCCTGACCGTGGGGATTTCTTTTTTTGCGAATCTTTTCAAGGCTATTTCTCCGGCTTTTTTATCCTCTCTTCCTATTCCGAAGCGTAGCCTCCAAAAGTTTTTCGTAGAAAGATGATCTATAATGGATTGAACCCCTTTATGCCCGGCGGAGCTTCTGTTTTTGTCTATCTTTACTTTCCCCAAACTCAAGTCGGCGTCGTCGTGAATTACCAGAATTTTTTCCGGATTTATTTCGTAATAATCGGCCAGTGCTCGTACGGAGTTGCCCGATTTATTCATAAAAGTTTGCGGCTTCAAAAGAAAAACACCTCCCTTTTTGGAGGTTAATCCGCTGAACTTTTTGTCAAATCCGAACTCGGGGAAATTGTTCTTTTTCCCGAATTCGTTCAAAACCTCGAACCCTATGTTGTGTCCGGTTTTTTTATATTTTTCTCCCGGATTTCCTAATCCGACTATCAAATCCATCTCTTTCATCATAATATAAATGGTGGTCTCTGACAAATAAATCTCTTTTAAGTAACGGATGTTTTCAATGCTGAAATGGAAGCCGATGGAGGTATTTATTTTAAGGAGATTTAACTTGCCAAAAGCCCTTTAATTTGCTACAATGCAAAAACTATGAAAGGTGCAATCTCATTTTTTTGGGAAGTGGTCAAGACCGTACTTCTCGCCGCTTTGATAGTAATACCTATTCGAACTTTTATATTTCAACCCTTTTTGGTGAGAGGGTCTTCCATGGAACCCAATTATTATCAGGGAGATTATCTCATAGTGGATCAGCTTTCTTACAGATTCAACGAGCCGAAGCGGGGACAAGTCGTAGTGTTTCACTCTCCCCGACCGCCTCAAAGGAGATTTATCAAGAGAATAATAGGGCTTCCCGGAGAAACCGTATATCTTGAAGAGGGAATAATTTACGTAGAAAACGAAGAAGGCAGAAAGTCGTTGGATGAAATGCAGTACCTGGAAATCGAAACTCCGGGGGAGTTCCGAGAAACCTTGTCCGAAAACGAATATTTCGTATTGGGTGACAACAGGGAATCCTCCCTTGATTCCAGAAGCTGGGGAGCAGTTCCCGCCGACAACATAATCGGCAAGGTCACCATTCAGCTTTCTCCCTTTCCCACTTTGGCCGAAGAGGTTACTTTTTAAACCCCGTATATAAATTATGGCCGATCAAGAATTCCAAAAACCGACCGGCACTCAAGACATATTCGATAAAAAACAGCGTTATTTCAATAAAATATACGAAGTCTCTCGAGACATCGCTTATCAATACAATTTCGAAACCATAGAAACTCCGATAATGGAAAAAGAGGCTCTCTTTAAAAGAAGTGTCGGAGAATCCACGGACATAGTTCAAAAGGAGATGTATGTTTTCGAGACCAAGGGAGGAGACAGATTGGCTCTCAGGCCGGAAGGAACCGCTCCCATAGTAAGGAGCTATATAGAAAACGATTTTTATAAAAAACCGCAGCCGGTAAAGTTTTATTACTGCGGTCCCTTTTTCCGCTACGAAAGACCCCAGAAAGGAAGATACAGACAATTCCATCAATTCGGACTGGAAGTTTTGGGCAAGGACTCCCCGGCTTTGGACAGTCAGCTTATCCGGGCTTTTTATCAAACGTTCGAGGAGTTGGGCTTGGAAGTAACTTTCAAAGTAAATAGTTTGGGTGATGACAGCTGCAGGCCCGATTATAAAGAGCAACTGAAAGAATCTTTGGAGCCCGACCTGGAAGATCTTTGTAAAAATTGCCAAGAAAGATTCGAAAACAACCCGCTCAGAATTTTGGATTGCAAAAACGAAGAGTGTCAAGAGATAACCGAAAACGTACCCCAAATAGTTGACCATCTTTGCAAGTCTTGCAAGAAAAAGTTCAAGTCCGTTCTGGAGCTTTTGGATGAAATGGAGATTCCCTATGAACTCGACCCCTTCTTGGTCAGAGGTCTGGACTATTACACCAATACGGTTTTCGAGATATTCGCCGGAAAAGGACCGGCTTTGGGCGGCGGCGGAAGATACGATAAGTTGGTAGAACTTCTGGGAGGTAGGGAAACTCCCGCTTGCGGAGGAGCCGTCGGTGTGGAGAGAACGGTTGATGCTATGCGGGAGGCGGATATAGATGTGACAGAAAAAAGAAAGAAGGTATTTTTAGCCCAACTGGGAAACTCGGCCAAAAAGAAAGCTTTTGAACTATTCGAAGACTTTCGAAAGGAAGGGATTCCCGTTTACGAATCGATGGGAAGAGACTCGCTCAAGTCCCAGATGGCCAGAGCCGACAAATTAGGGGCCGAGTACACCTTGATTTTGGGAAGACAGGAGTGCATAAAGGGTCAAATAATAATAAGAGAGATGAAAAGTGGAAAGCAGGAGACGGTTCCCTTGGATAAAGTAGTCAAAAAAATTAAAAAGAAAATTTAAGATGGAAGATTGTCTTTTTTGTAAAATTGCCGCCAAAAAGGAAGAGGCCAAAATAGTTTACGAAGATGAGCGAATTTTGGCTTTTGAAAATATAAGACCGCTGGCTCCGGTCCACGTTCTCGTAATACCCAAGCGTCACATTTCGACGGTAAACGACATTAAAGAGGAAGACGCGGAATTGATCGGCCATATCTGGAAGAAAATGAAAAAGATTGCCGAAGAAAAAAAGATAAAGGGCAAGGGCTACAAAGTAGCCGTCAACGTGGGAGAAGAAGGAGGCCAGGAAATATTTCACCTTCATTACCATCTTTTGGGTGGCTGGAAGTCTCAAAAGGAGAGAGATATTCCCGGAATGCCCTAAACCACGCAGGGTTCAGGGTCGTAAACGCCACGTGGTTTACAGCCTTAATCGCTATTGACACAGAGATTTAATTGGTACATAATTCATCACGCCTTCGGGAAAATTACTGTAATTAATAATTAGTCATAAGTTATTTGTAAAAAATATGCCATTAGTAGTAAAAAGAAGATCAAACGAAAACAACTCCAGAGTGGTTCACCGCTTTAACAGGGAGATTCGTAAATCGGGAATAATAAATGAAGCGAGACAGAGAAGATTTTACCAAAAACCCCTTAATGAAAGCGGCAAAAAGAAAAAAGCGTTGAGAAAAAAAGAGCTTAAAGAAGAATACGATAGAAAAAGAAAATTGGGTGAAATTTAATGGTTGAAATTAACAATCAAACGAATTACGAAATGCCCTTTGATGAACTGAAGAGTTTGGCTGAAAAAATTTTGACGGAAAGAGGTTCGGAAAAAACCCTTTCCGTCGCTTTTTTATCTCCGGAGGAGATTACCACTTTCAATGAGCGCTACAGAGAAAAAAATGAGCCGACCGACGTTCTTTCTTTTCAGGCGGACCCTCCTCTTCTGGGAGAGGTTTTGATTTGTCCCCGAGTGGTTGAAACTCGAGCCGACCGGAAAGACCTTTCTTTTCAAAAAGAGCTGCGGAGAGTTTTAATCCACGGCATCCTTCATCTTTTTGGTTACGACCACGAAAACGACACTGAAAAAAAGGAAATGAGAAAGCTGGAAGAAGAGTATCTTTCCGGTTGAAAAAAATCATCAAAAAAGTTAAACTGACTGTAGTAACTCTTTTTTAAACTGAAAAATCAATGAGCAAAAACCCCATTATCGCCGGACTTGATATAGGCTCCTATGCTACCAAATTTTTAGTTGCCAAACAGAAGCCCGACGGACGGGGTTTTGAAGTTTTGGGACGGGGAATCAGTCTTTCCGAGGGAGTTCGAAAGGGGGTGATAAACAAAAGAAAAAAAACTGCTGAAGTGATTTCGGAAACGATAAAGCAGGCGGAAAGGGAAGCCGGAAGAGAAATAACTTCCGCTTATGTGAATATAAACGGAAGTCATCTTTTTTGTCTTTCTTCGGAAGGACTGGTTTCCGTCTCCAGAGCGGATCAAAAAATTTCCGAGCAGGACTTGGAAAGAGTGATAGAAGCGGCCAAAACTTTTTCAATACCTTCGAATAAAGAAATAATAGAAGTAATTCCTCAGGAATACATCGTCGACGATCAATCCGGAATAAGTGAGCCGCTCGGTCTTCAGGGAATAAGGATGGAGGTCAAAATTTTGGCTGTCGGGGGCTTTACCCCCTATATAGACAACACTTCCGAAGCGATTATCGAAGCCGGTCTGGAAGTTGGAGATATGTTTTTGGATCCGTCGGCCAGCGCCAAGACGGTTCTTGACGATCAGGAAAAGGAGCTGGGGGTAGCGGTAGTTGACTTGGGGGCGGCCACCACTTCCATAGCCGTCTTTGAAGAGGGTGAGATGATCCATACCGCCGTTTTGCCGATAGGGGTAAATAATATAAGAAACGATATCGCCATCGGTCTCAGAATAAGCATTGACGCGGCTGAAAATATTCTCGAAAAAATGGGCTCACACATACTCGGAGAAGCTACGAGCAGAAGAAAGGCGTTCGACGCTCCCGGAGGTGAAGAAATTACTTTCAAAGAAAAAGAGTTGAAGGAAATCGCCAAAGCGAGAGTTAATGAAATATTCGAATTGGTTGACAAGGAGCTGGAAGAAATTGACCGGTCCGGACTGCTGCCGGCCGGAATCGTCATTACCGGCGGAGGAGCCAAGTTGGACCACTTGGTCGATTTCGTAAAATGTAAAACCGAGCTACCGGTCAGAATAGGAGCTCCCACCGACTTTTATCCTTCTCAGGAAGATCCTTCGCTTTCGGTGGTTTGTGGGCTGGTGAAGCTCGGATTGGAAGCGGAAGAGGGAAGAGGTCTTTTTGATTTCAAATTCGGCGGAGGACTGGGTAAAAAAATTAAAAAGATATTTAAAATATTCATACCGTAGTCCAATAAATGAGCGTTTCGCTTTTATTGGATTTAACCACTAAAAACATATGAAAAACCAATTGCCGAAAATAAAAGTGGTCGGTATAGGAGGATCGGGAGGGAATGCCATCACCAGGATGATGAGTTGCAACATCAAGGGAATAGAGCTCATCGCCCTGAATGCCGATTATCAAGACTTGGAAAAAACGGAGGCGAATAAGAAGATAAGAATAGGTAAAAAGCTCACCGAAGGTTTGGGAGCGGGAATGAATCCCGAAATAGGGGAAAAAGCCGCCAAGGAAAATGAGGACGAAATTAGAAAAACCCTGGAAGGATCGGATATGATTTTTCTCACTTGCGGATTGGGTGGCGGAACGGGAACCGGAGCCCTTCCGATAGTTTCCAAAATCGCCAAAGAAACGGGAGCTTTGACCATCGCCGTGGTAACCATGCCTTTTTCTTTTGAAGGAAAGGAAAGAGAAAAAATTGCTCAGGAAGGCCTTGAAAAGGTCAAGGGGAAAGTGGACACCTTGATTCCGATTGCCAACGACAAGCTTCTTACCACTCTCGACAACAACGTCACTCTTTCCGAAGCTTTTTGGTATTGTGATGAAATTTTACGCCAAGCCGTTCAGGGAATCTCCGATCTGATTGTCTTGCCCGGCATAATCAGCATAGATTTTGCCGACGTGAAAGCGATTATGAAAAATTCCGGATCCGCCCTCTTCGGAAAGGGGATTGCCAAAGGAAAACGCAGAGGAGAACAGGCGGCCGCCAAGGCACTCGACTTACCACTGGTCGATCTTTCTTGCGAAAACGCACAAGGAGTTCTTTTCAACGTCGGCGGCGGAAAGGATCTTTCTCTGGCGGAGGTGAACGACATAGCCAAGGTAATAAAAGAAAGAGTTTCTCCCGACGCTCAAGTTATCTTCGGAGCGGTAGAAGACGATAGCTTGAAAGAAGGAGAGATAAAGGTGACCGTAATCGCCACCGGCTTTTAAAACTGTTGACGACTTTGCCAATAAAAGGTAGACTGTTAATAGGAACTATTACTACTAATTAAACAACCTTTAAAGGTTGTTTAAACTTTCTAAGATTAATTTTCACTTAAGACATGATTTCCAAAGTTGAAAAAAGAGACGGAAAAAAGGCGGATTTTGACAAATCAAAAATCGAAAAAGCGGTATTCAAAGCACTCACCTCTTCCGAGCAAGGTGGAGAGCCCGAGGCGAAAAAAGTTGCCGACCGGGTTTTGGAATTATTGCTTAGAAGATTCAGTCGGGACGAAGTACCCCACGTTGAAGAAATTCAAGATATCGTAGAGGAAGTTTTAATAAACAAAGGGTACGACAAGGCGGCTAAAGATTATATTCTATACAGAGAAAAACGAAGGGAGGTCAGAGAGACGGAAGCCGAACTGGACAAATCAATGAAGGTGATCGGGGACTACATAGAAGAGATGGACTGGGAGGTGAAAGAAAACGCCAACATGACTTATTCCCTACAAGGTCTCAATCAATACGTAACTTCGCACGTTTCAAAAAAATATTGGCTGAACAAGATATATCCGAAAAAAATAAGGGAGGCGGCTAAAAATGAAGACATGCACATTCATGATTTGAATCTCCTCGCCACCTATTGTTGCGGATGGGACTTACAGGATTTACTGATTAAAGGCTTCGGAGGGGTTTCCTCGAAGATAGAATCCGCTCCTCCCAAACACTTGCGTCCGGCTTTGGGGCAGGTAGTCAATTTCTTTTTTACACTTCAAGGAGAGAGCGCAGGGGCGCAAGCGATGAGTAATTTCGATACCTTTTTGGCTCCCTTTATAGCTTACGATAAATTGGATTACGGACAGGTAAAGCAGGCCATGCAGGAATTTCTTTTCAATTGCATGGTTCCCACTCGGGTAGGTTTTCAATGTCTTTCGGAGGATACCGAAGTGCTAACGAAAGACGGATGGCGAAATTATGAGGAAGTGGAGAAGGTAGATATTATTAAAACCTTCAACGTCGAAAAAGCGACAATTGAAGACAAAAAAATTAAGAAGGTGTTCAGAAAAGAATATAAGGGAGAGATGTACAATGCGGTAAATAGAATTCAGAATCAACTTTTATCTCCGGGACACAGGATGGTTCGGAAGAAATTTAATTCTGAAAATTATTGCTTGGAGGAAGTGGAAAAGGTCACCGAGCTGAACTCTCCCCAAGCCATTCCGATTGCTGCTGATAATGATAATGAAAAGATAGATTTAAGTGATGAAGAAATAAAACTTATTGCTTGGATAATTTCTGAAGGATCGCTGGAGGTAAAGGGCAATTGGAGAAGAGTGGTTATTTATCAATCGAAAGAACAAAACCCGGAGAAATACGAAGAAATAATTTCTCTTTTGGAAGTTTTGGAAATAGAATATACTATCCAAGAAGGGGTTGAGTCTTTAGGTCAAAAAGTTGCTCAGATAAGATTTAATTCTGAAAATTCTCGCTCAATACTTGAATGGTTTGATGAGGATGATGATGTAAAGAAAGTTCCGGAGAAAATGCTTGAAATGAGCCAATCTCAAAGCAGGGTGTTTTTGGAGACCTACATAAAAGGTGACGGTCATGAAGGATGCAAGATTACCGTTTCCAATGAAAAGATACGTGATGACCTTCAACAAATAATAGTTAATTCGGGCTATGGATTCACTACTTCTCAGAGACAAGATTCCGGAGTCGGAAATAAATTACTCTACATTTTAAGAGTTATAAGACATCAAGAAACTTATCTTAGAAAAATAGAGAAAGTTGATTACCAAGGCATAATTTGGTCGGTTAACACGGAAAATGAAACGGTTATAGCGAGAAGAAAAGGCAGTGTTTTTATAACCGGAAATACACCTTTTATAAATACCTCGCTCGATATCAAGGTTCCCGAGCATTTGAAAGACCAGCCGGTGATAATAGGCGGTGAGCCGCAAGAAGCTACTTACGGCGAATTCCAGGAAGAGATGGATATGTTCAATCGGGCCTTTTATGAAGTGATTATGGAAGGTGATTCCAAGGGAAGAGTTTTCACTTTTCCGATTCCGACTATTTCCATTACTGACGACTTTGACTGGAACAATGAAGCCTTGAAGCCGATGTGGGAGGCGACCACCAAGTACGGTGTCAATTACTTTTCCAACTATATGAATTCGGATATGGACCCGGCCGATTTCAGGAGTATGTGTTGTCGCCTTCG
>PWHM01000094.1 GCA_003554915.1 Candidatus Nealsoniibacteriota bacterium | reverse complement strand
GCCTCCGTAGCTCAACCGGCAGAGCAGGTCCCTCTTAAGGACAAGGTTCCGGGTTCGATCCCTGGCGGAGGCACAAGGTTTAAAAAAATAGAAGTATATATTATAGTTAATTAAGATAAATTAAAAAAATGGACACAAAAAAAGACAAGACGGAAATACTCGAAAAATACGGCTTGGAGACGGACGACACCGGCTCACCGGAAGCTCAAATTGCAATTCTTACCGAGGAGATAGACAGTCTCTTCGACCATTTGGAAGACCACCCCAAGGACAAACACTCCAGAAAAGGGTTGGTGGGGATGGTTAACAAAAGAAAAAAGCTTTTAAAATATTTAAAAAAAGAAGACCGGAAAAGATACGAGGAAATCATAAAAAAAACCGGTCTCAAGAGTAAATGACAATGAAACACAAAGGCCAGAGAGTGGTGGTGCTTATCGACGTTCAAAACCTTTATCACTCGGCAAAACACTTATACCAAGCGAGGGTCGATTTCAAGCAAGTTCTTAATCTGGGAGTTAGTAAACGAACGCTGGTTCGTTCTTTCGCTTATGTAATAAGAACCAAAAGCGGAGAAGAAAAGTCCTTTTTCGACGCCTTGACCAACCTGGGTATCGAAACCAGAATCAAAGACCTTCAAGAATACCAAGGAGGTTTTAAAAAAGGAGACTGGGACGTAGGATTGGTGATAGACGCCGTCAGACTTTCAAGTGGCGTTGATTCCATAGTTTTGGTTACCGGAGACGGAGATTTCGTTCCTTTGGTGGGGTATCTGCAAAACAAGGGAATAAGAGTCGAGGTTATCGCCTTCAAAAGATCGGCTTCTTCCAAACTCATAGAAGCGGCCGACGAGTTTATGAATCTGGAAGATAGTCCAAAAAAATTCTTACTGAAAAAATAAAATGGAAAAATACGAACTACAAATCGGCGGAAGAAAATTGACGGCCAGTTTCAAAAATCTGGCCCAGCAGGCCAATGGAAGCGTAATGCTCAGATACGGTGACACCGTCGTAATGGCCACGGCAACGATGTCCGAAGAAGATAAAAAAGATGAAATGGGCTACTTCCCGCTGATGGTTTTTTATGAAGAAAAGTTCTATGCCGCCGGAAAGATTGGCGGCTCTCGCTATACCAGAAGAGAGGGAAAACCCTCCGACAGAGCCACTCTCATCGCCAGAATGATCGACAGATCGATAAGACCCCTATTCCCCGAAAACTTAAAAAGGGAGGTGGAAATTATCGTTACCTGTCTTTCCTGGGATGAAGAAAACGACCCGGCCGTTCTGGGCGGGTTGGCCACTTCTATCGCCCTTTCGATATCCGACATACCCTGGAACGGTCCTTTGTCCATGGTCAGGATTGGAAAAGAAGAAGGGGATCTCATCTTGAACCCCACCTACACGGAAAGAAGCGAGGGAGACATGGACGTCGTTTTCAGTAGTTTTTTTAAAGACGGCGAGTTTCTTATAAACATGATCGAGGGATCCTTCCAAGAAGTTGATGAAAGTGATGTTTTGGAAGCTTCAAAAATGACCGAGAAGGCAACCGAAAAAATTGAAGACCTTCAAGAAAAAATCATAAAAGAAAAAGGAACAGAAAAAATGAAGCTTCCCGAAGACTCCGTCCCAAAAAAGATAAAGGAGTATGTGGAAAAATTAGAACAAAAAATTGAAAAGGCGATATTTGAATCCGACGAGAAAAATCCGGAAGAAATTAAGAAATTAAAATCACAGATAGAAGAGAATTTTGAGAACGAAGAAGATCAAAAAATAGCTAAAGATTATTTTGAGGAGTTTAAGAAACAAATAGTCCGTAAGAAGATCCTAAAAGAAAACATTCGCCCGGACGGAAGAAAAGAAGATGAGCTCCGAGAGCTGGAAGTGGAAACGGGGCTTTTGCCGAGAACGCACGGAAGTGGACTTTTCTCCAGAGGCGGAACTCGCTCCCTTTCGATAATAACTCTGGGAGCTCCGGGAGATAAAAAACTTTTCGACAACATGGAAGAAGAGGGTAAGAAAAAATTCTTTCATCATTACAACTTCCCTCCCTACTCGGTAGGAGAAACCTGGCCCCTGAGAGGACCGGGCAGAAGAGAGATAGGGCACGGAATGCTGGGAGAGAAAGCGATAACGCCGATTTTGCCCGACATAGATGACTTTCCCTACACCATAAGATCCGTTTCGGAAATACTCTCCTCCAACGGTTCAACTTCTCAGGCGGCAATAACCAGTACTTCTCTGGCTCTTATGGACGCCGGGGTTCCTATCAAAGCACCGGTTACCGGAATATCGATCGGCCTGATTTCCGAAGGTAAAAATCACCGCTTACTGACCGACATTCAGGGAGCCGAAGATCACGCAGGAGATATGGATTTCAAGGTGGCGGGAACGGAAAATGGCATAACCGCTATTCAGATGGACGTCAAATTACCGGGGATAAACGTTGATTTAATGAAAGACGCCTTAAAAAGAGGTAAGGAGACAAGAAAGAAAATTTTTGATACAATTAAAAAAGCGATACCTGAACCCAAAAAGGAACTTTCTCCGTACGCTCCCAGAATAATAACGATGAAGATCGATCCGGAAAAGATAAGAGAGGTAATCGGACCGGGCGGAAAAGTAATAAATGAGATAATAGACCAAACCGAGGTTTCCATAGACATAGAGGACTCCGGAGACATATTCATAACCTCGGAAGACCAGCAATCAGCCGACAAAGCGGTAGAGTGGATTGAAAATATAGTCAGAGAACCGGAAAAGGGAGAAATGTTCAAGGGAAAAGTCAAAAAAATAATGAATTTTGGCTGTTTTGTTGAAATTATGCCCGGAACCGAAGGGTTAGTCCACATTTCGGAGCTCGCCAAAGGAAGGGTTGGCAAAGTTGAAGACGTAGTCTCAGTTGGAGACGTAATTCCGGTAAAAGTTCTTAAGATAGCTAATGATGGAAAGATAGATTTATCATTAATAAAAGCAAAAAAAGAACTTAAAAAAAGGAGGGATGCCAAATCCAAAAAGCAATAAGGTTCGTACAATGGAAAGAGATATATCCCGCCTGGAAAGAGGGGAAGATTTAGTAATGGAAGTGGAAGAAGAAGAAATTTCGGAAATAGAAGAGGAGACCTTGGATAAAGAACCGGATAAGGAAAAGGAAGAAAAAATCGTAAACGAAGAAGATTTAGAAAAATTAAAAGAGTTTAAAGATGAAACTCGAACAGAAAAAGAGGTTCTTAAAGAAAAGTTGACAGAAATAAACGAAAAGATGAAAGAAGCTACGGGAAAGATTAAACAGGTGGAGGAAGATGCTGACCTCGATAACAGACCGGCGAAAAAAAAGAGGAGAAAGCTTTTAAAACATAAAAGAGATCTCGAAGAAAAAAAGCTAAAGGTAAATAATAAATTGAGAAAGGTGGAAGATCATTTTGAAAGGTTTTCCGTTCTTGAGAAAAAAATAGAAGAAATAATCAACTCCTCTTCTTAAACAAATACATTATGAATAAAACAAGACAAATAAAAGAGAAGTTCGCCTCCTTGGAAAAAGAAAAGGAGAGGTTGAATTTCAGAAAAAAACAACTTTCCAAACGTAAAAAACAGCTCAAGGAATCAGTTTCCGAAATAAAAGAAAAAATAGAAAAAGCGGAAGAGGAAAGAGAAAAGCTGGAAGGGGAAGACGAAGAAACTCTCAAAAAAAGATGGAAGATCGAAGATGAAATAGAAGCTTTGGAAAATGAGCTTTGGAAGTGGGAAGACGAATTAAAAAAGATACCGGAAGAAAAAGAAGAGGTTGAAGAAAAGCTAAAAGAGCTAACAAATGAAAAAGAAGGGTTGGAAGAAGAGTTGGAAGAAATGGAAAGTGAAGAAGGCAAAGAAAGGAGAAAAGAAATTGAAAATAAGTTGAACGAGATAATTGAAAAAGAAAAAAATATTGAAGAAAAACAAGAATCTTTAAAGAAAAAAAAGGTAAGCCTGGAAGAAGAGCTGGAAAAAGTAATTGCAAAGGAGAAAGGGTTTGAGGAAGAAGAAAAAGAAATAGACGAAACGCTTTCTTCAACCGAAGATCCCAAACAAAGAAAAAAGCTGCAAAAAGAGCGATGGGGTATCGTAGACGAAAGAAAAAAACAGGAGAGAAGAAGGGGGGAAATAGAAGAGGATGTGGAGGAAATAAAGGCAAAAATAAAAGATACGGACAGAGAGTATAGGAAGCTACAAAGAGAAAAACGAGAGCTCAAAAGAGATGAAACAAGAACTGCAGACCCGGAAGACGTTCCCCGGAACAAAGGAAGGCTTAAAGAAAAGCTTTCAGAATTCAATGACGAAATTGAAAAAATAAGAGAAGAAAAAGAAGAAATTTCAAGTCAAAAAACTCAACTCGAAGAAGAGCTGGAGGTTATTTTGAAAAATGAAGAAGAAATTGAAGAAAAGGAAGAGGAGATAGAGAAAAAGCAGAGCCTCGAAAAAGATCCTGAAAAAAGAAGGGAATTAAAACAAGAACGATGGAAAACGGAAGACAGAAGAAGAGAAATTGAGAACGAAAGATGGGAAAAGGAAAAGGAAGTCAAAAAACTTGAAACAAAAATAGAAGAAAAAGAAACTAAATTAACAGAGCTTCGGGAAAAAGAAACCCGCTTTGAGATGGCTCTCGATGAAATCGAGGAAAAAGAAAAGGGGGAAATGGAAGAGGAGAGAAGTAAAGAGGAGAAAGAAAAGTTAAAAGAGGAAAGAAGAGAAAGAGAAAGAAGAAGAAAAGAAAGAGAGCAAAGGGATGAATTCGCCAATCCTGAAGAAGTAATTGAAAAGTTGGAAGATGAAGTTCAGGAAGCAATTCAAGAAAAGAAAGCGCTTGAAGTTGAAAAGGAAAACCTCTTACAAAAAGAAAATAGAGCTAAGGATTCTTTAGAAGAAATAATCAAAAAGCTTCAAGAAATAAAAGAAGAGGTAAAGGAAATAGAAAGCAAAGAAGAGATCGCTGAAAAACCGGAAGAAAAACGAAAAATAGAAAAGGAAAGATGGAATTTAGAAGAAAAAAGAAGGGAGTGGGAGCGAAAAGAATGGGACCTGGAAGAAAAAATTAACAGAATAAAAAAGCGGAAGAGAAAAATTCAAGGAGATCATCAAGAAATAGCAAGCACTGAACAAGGATTAAAAGAAAAAATAAAAGCCCTAAAGAGAAGAGTAAAAGAAAACGAAATAGAAGAAAAAAAAGAATCTTTAAAGAGAGAGATTGAAAAAACGGAAGATGAAAAAGAGGATTTGAACGAAAAGCGAGCGGAGAAAAGAGAAAGAATAAATCATTTAGCTAAAAAAATTGAATTAATTGAGGAGAGAGAGAAGGAAATCGAGAAAGAAAAACAGGAAATAGAGGAAAAAGAAAAGGAAGCAATCGAACCGAAGGAAAAGAGGGCTGTCGAAAGTAGAAGATGGAGAACGGAAGAGAAAAGAAAAGAAGCCGAAAAAGAGCGATGGGAGGTGGAAAAAAAGATGGAGAGTTTAAAAGAAGAAGAGGGTAAGATAGAAATGCTCTATCACCAGCTGCTTAATAAAAAAGAGGAGTTGAAAGAAAAAATAGAGTCATTGAATGAAGAAAAAGAAAAGCTAAATGCAAAACAAGAAAAAGAAGAGCTCGAAATGGAGCTGAAAAGATTTTCCGAACTGGAAAAGACAATAGAAGAAAAAACATCCGATATTGAAAGCAGAAAAGAAGAAATAAAAGAGAGATTGGGAGAGGTAAAAAGAAGAGAAGAAGAAGTTGAAGAAGAGGGTGAAAAGATTGAGAACGAAGAAAAATTAGCGGAGGTTCCCGAAGACAAGAGAGAGACGGAAGAAAAAAGGTGGGAAACCGAAAGACAAAGAAGGAATATAGAAAAAGAACGATGGGAGTTGGAGAAGGAGTTAGAAAACCTTAATAAAAAACAAAAGGAATTGGAGTTAATTACCAAAAGAAAGGCGGAAATTAAGGAAAAATTAAAAGATTTGGAGGTTAAATTAGGAGAGAAAACATATGAAAGGCCTGAAGAAAAAGAAGAAGTAACGGAAACCGCTGAAGAATTAAAAGAAGAAGGGGAGGAGGAAGAAGAGTATATGGATACAAAAACAAAGAGTGAGGGAGTGAAAGAAGAAGGGGAGGAGGAGGAAGAAGATGAAGAGGAGGATTTGGATCTGGAATCCGTTTCCGTAAAAGAAAATGAAGGCGAAGAGAAAGAAAGAGAAGAATTTCTACGGAGATTGGAAGAAAAAATGGAAGGTAAAAAAACTTCTTCCGAAGAAGAGCCTCTTTCCCAAGATGAAGTAAGTGAAGCTGACGAGGAAGATATGGAAATGGAAAATGAAGATGCTTACGAAGAAAAGGAAAGCCCTTCCACAGAAGAAAAGCAGGAGGAAACAGAAGAAAAACAGGATGAGGAAGAAGTCGAGGAAAGTTTTGATGAACAAATGTCAAAAACACCGAATTTAGCTCAAAGTTTGGAAGATGATCAGGAGAAAGACGATGACGAAAGCCCTTTTGAAAGACCGGTTGACGCCCCGCTAAAAGAAGAGGATAAGGTAGAGGGAGAAGTAGAACCCCCTACTCCCGAGCCCGAAGAGGGAGAGGATCCGACCCCCTTGTCTCCTGAAGAAGGTTCAATTCCCACACCTTCCGAAGAAGAACCGGCAGGAGGAGAAGAAATAATCGGATCAGAGAAACCCGAAGTTCCCGAAAAAACGGGGAAATCCACGAAATTAATAGTCCGAATAGGAGTGATTATAGTCGGATTGATTTTAATATTGGCAATCGTTTTTGGGGTTCGCGCCATCTTCTTCACGGAAGATCCGGAAACACCTCCCGATACTCCGGTGGATCCGCCTTCCGAAGAATCCCGAATCACGGACATAGAGATCAACCATCTGGAGGGCTATCAATATGAATTTATCGCTAATTACGAAGAAGAGCTTTCCGATTTCGTTTGGCGGTTTTTTTACCGGGGAGCACAAATAGCAGAATTCGAAGGGGGGTCTCATATATACACTTTCGAACCCGAACTGGAAGGGCAAGAGATTAATATAGAATTGGAAGGATTGAATGAAGATGGCGAAACAATAGATCAAATGACCACCTCTTTCGAGGTCGAAGAGTTTGTTGAAGAAGAAGACCCCGAAAGTAGTGCTCTTTTCCCAATAGAAGAAGAAAGGGGTGATCATATAAGAACCACCACCAGAACTTTGAATGAAATTGAGGACTTTTTGATTACCAGACTCGCCACGGAAGAAGATTATGTTTTTCAAGAATTAGCAATTTTCAAGGCGGAAACCAATCCGGCGGAAAGGCCTTTGCATTTGACTGAATTTTATAACTCCATGAATCTGGGGACTTATTCGGACCACTTCTTGAGTTATCTGAAAGACGAATTTACTCTTTTTATTCACTACCCGACTCGACCCGGACTGGGGTTCGTCGCAGAAATAAAAGAAGGTGACCTGCAGGACTTTATGGACATGGGTCTCCACGCTACTTGGGAAGGGGAATTATTTCTTGAACATTTCTCCAACCTGATAACCATACACAATTTTTCAGTCGAGGACATAAATCCGGAAAAGAAAACAATTGATTATTTAAACCACGAAATTAACTATTACCAGCATTACCCCCATGAGGGAGATTTGGAAGAAGCTGTAAAAAGCTGGTTTGAAAATCATTTACCGACTTTTATATACAAAGAGGGATCTGAATTAGCCGTGGTAGACAGAAGAGAAGAAGACGGGACTGTTATCTTCAACTTTGAATTTGAAGCTGGAATTCCGGGGTACGGCGACCTTCCGGAAGACGAAACCGCTCCGACTTCTCACACTACAACCGTAACCGTGGAAGACAACGAAGTAGCCAGAGCTGTTACCAATGGAGAGTTCAACGAATTAACCGGCAACTACACCCGTACTGAAACAGAAACGAAAGAAATCGTAATAATAAGAGTCGGAGAGACGGGTCTTAACGTAAGGGAAAGACCTTCTACAGAATCCTACGATTTCGAAAGAGTTGATGACGGAGAGGAGTACGATTTACTGGACCGTGAAGGTGATTGGTATAAAATCGCCCTGGAAGATGATGAAGGTTGGATTTACAGCGCCTATGCAGATGTAGAGGAGGTGGAAGTTGAAGTGGAAAGAGAAGAGGAAGGAGAAGGTATAGAAGAAGGGGAAGTTGAAATCTTTGAAGAAGAGATTGATTTCGGAGTTTATTATGCAGTAGTAGACCAAAAATTCATTCTAACTACATCCATGGAGGCGATAGAGGAAGTAATAAGTAGAATTGAGGAATAAAAGTTATGCAAAAAAAAGAATTGAAAAAGAAATTAGAAAATCAAAAAAAAGAATTGCGCTCAATGCTTGAGAGATTCGCTAAAGAGGACGATAAACCGGAAGGTGACTGGGATACCAAATTCCCCAAATTCGACGGAGGAGCTTTGGAAGAAGCAGCTGATGAAGTGGAAGAATTCGACTCACTCCGCTCTATAGAGCATTCCTTGGAATTAAAACTCAAAAAAACAAACAAAGCTTTAGAAAAAATAAAAAAAGGCACTTATGGAAAGTGCGAAAGTTGCAGGGCTGATATAAAAGCGGATAGATTGGAAGTGGTTCCGGAAGCTGAAACCTGCAAGGAGTGTACTGAATAATCTTGTTTCCGTTTTATTTAAAGGTTTTCGTTTTTTAATTACCTCTTATTTCTTTACGGGATAAGGGGTTTTTGTATAAGCTTTTACCAGCCCATGGTTTGACCTCTCTGCATGCCACTGAACGGATTATATCCTCCGCTGGTCTCAAAGTGTAAATGGCAACCGGTGGACAGCCCGGTGGTTCCCATGGTCCCGATCTGCTGACCCGCGCTTACCGATTGTCCGGGACTTACATGAATTCCCTGTAAATGAGCGTAAAGACCGTTGAAACTCCCGTGATCTATCCGGATGTAATTACCGGCCGGCCAGCTGTTTCCCGTACGAGTGACCGTTCCGCCTCCTCCGGCGTAAATGGGGGTTCCACAAGCGTTGGCGATATCAACGGCCTTGGCGTGGCCGGGATGGGCTGTTTGAGTTACAGTCCCATAAGTAACTGCTGCAAACCGACTATGTGTGGTCGGCGGCGCTTGCCTGCGGATGGGCGCGGCCGGCTTTTTACCGTCGGGAATAATGAGCTGATCACCCGGTCTTATAGTATCTTTCAAATCCTTTAAATTATCGTTATAAGCTACTATATCCTCCATATCGGCTTCGTGCTTGAGAGCTATGTCACTTAAGCTTTCCCCTCTTTGAACGTAATACAAAACACCGGTGGTCGGAAGGATTAAAAGTTCATCCCCCGAACTTATCTTTTCATTCGTTATGCTGTTAGCCCATTTTATAGTATCCTTGCTGATTGAAAACTTATCAGCGACCGATTCCAAGCTGTCTCCGGGTCGCACTTTATAAGAAACTATTCTATTCCTCCCCTCCTGACCCATGTCAGCTCCCAAAACCTGGATCTTTCTTCCCGTAAGCGGCCCTCTTGATAAAATGGTGTTGTCGGTGAAAATATACCCTTCCCCACTTACGTTTCGAACCTTTCCGGCTTCCAAAAACAAATTATTGTCCGGTACTGAATGCTTACCGGTTATGTTTTCTCCATTGTTAACGGAAAAAGCGGTAAAAATTATAAAAATCAAAATCAAAACACCCACTCCGGTAAGTAGGCCTAAACACTTCCTTTCGTTCTTTCTCTTTTTACATTCCAGAACTATTTTCTTCCTCGCTGATGAGGAATGCTTGGTTTCGTAGGTACGAATAAGTTGAATTATTCTTACTTTCTACGAAATTGTATCAAGCAAGTAAAAAAAAGTCAAGCCAAGAATAATGAGGAATACGATTCGTCATTCCCGCGTTTCTTTCCGTCATTCCCGCG
>PWHM01000064.1 GCA_003554915.1 Candidatus Nealsoniibacteriota bacterium | reverse complement strand
CGGAAATGAATACGTTGATTCCCAAAGCTTCCAAATCAACCATCTCTGAAAAATCGGCACTCCGTTTGTTGAATGACTGCTCCATCCCCATCTCTCTAAGAGTTTCTACAAGCCCCAAATCATCTTCCATAACAAATTTCGGAAGACGCAAAACGATTTCGCCTTCGTCTGTCGGTTTCATATCCGAAAAATCTTCCGAATCGAATTCTTCATAAAGCTCAGTCAAACTCCTGTCATCGGTGGGCATGAAGGCATGGAAAAGATAATCTCCGTCCTCGTACTCCAAGGTGACCGATTGTAGATTTTCTGTTACTTCGTAACGATAAACTTCTTTCTTTTCCATCATTTCCACTTCGGTCTCTCCGTCGGCTCCCCGGAAAACCCTTTCCGTGGTTTTGTCTTCGTCGAATTCTTCAGCCCAATTTCCTTGAAAGTAGATGGCGTTGACCAGATAAGCTATTACAGCTTCATCTATCGGTCCGGGGTCGATAATTTCTTCTATCTTCTCTCGAGTGTTCTCATAAACCCAGTCGTTTATCGGCTCCCCGGTCTCCGGAAGCGGTCCTATCTCCGCTTCAAAATACTTTTCTCCGTCCGATTTGTAGGAATCCAAGAAAGGAATATCCTCTCTCAAGAAAAAGGCGTTGGCGATCGCCACCTCGTTTTCTTCCGAAAAATGTTCCAGATATTGCTTCAAACCCAAAGAGTCTTCCATTAATCTTTCCAGCTCCATTTCGGTAAGACCCAAGACGGCGGCCATCTCCTCGGCGGTCTCTCCGTCGGCTCCTCTGTAGGCCATA
Organism: Candidatus Nealsoniibacteriota bacterium; assembly: GCA_003554915.1. Lineage (GTDB taxonomy): Bacteria > Patescibacteriota > Minisyncoccia > Minisyncoccales > PWPS01 > PWPS01. The sequence continues at coordinate 9,327 of PWHM01000064.1, read as the reverse complement.
GTCAATGCCGCATGGATGCTATAAGGTGAAATGAACAGATTCTCATCCTCTTCGGCAATTCTTGAAAAGCTATCAAAAGAAAAATCGGTCATGGCGGAAGAAAGTTCAGTCAACTCTTCCGGATCTCTCAATTCGAACTCTGCCTCTTCGGGAAAAGGATCATAGTCAGCCAGATAAAAAATTCCAAATCCGATAATCATAATTATTATAACTCCGATCGCTTTTTTCATATTTTTTTTACTTAATTTATAATCATTTTCATTATATCACTCACAAGGGAAAATAAAAGACCCGGCAAAGCCGGGCCTTTTCAACCAAATTCAATTCTTTCAATACATTTGAAGCTCTTCCATTTCCATTCCGGGAGCTTCTATGGAAGGCATCATCATTTCTTGCAATTCTTCTTCCGTAATGTAATTTTCGGGAGCGGTTATCTCCAAATCCTGTCCGAAGTTTTCAAACTCAAGACTGAAAGTAAAAGAGGTTTCGGTTTCTTCCACTGTTCCGTCAAATTCAAACTCCACTTTTAGAATATATTCTCCATCCGTCCATACTTGAAACTCCAACGCATCTTCATCAATTTCTTCCCTGTATTCCGCTATCTCTTCTTCCATTTCCTCTATAGCCTCTTCCAGCTCCTCTTCATCATAGGTGATTAATTCTTGATACTCTCTGACCATTTCTTCAACCAGCTGTGGAAGGTTTTCGAGATTGATTGCCACGGTGTGTTTTCGAGTGCTTCTACCGGACACTTCGTCGGAAACCGTTTCCGTAATTTCCAAAACATTCAATTCCCAACTCTTTTCAAAAGATTCCATTGCAATTTCCTTAAAAGTTTCCGGGTCTATATCGGTCTCTTCAAAAGTCTCGTCCAATTCTTGATCCATTTCCCGTTTCCAATCTATATCTTCTTCCAAAATAATATATTGACCAACGAATTCATCACCCATCGGCATGAAGGGAATTTGGGGCATTTCTTCAACTTTTCCGTATAAATTATTTTCGACATAAATCACGGAGCCGCTTCCCATAAACTGCATTCCTTCCATAGCTACACTACCGTCGAGGTCCGCTTGAAATGCCTCGGGAAGCATCAAATCACTTACCGCCGAAAGATTAACTCCGAACCTTTCTCCGGTAGCTTGGTCTTCGAACTCTCCATCAAGTTCACCGGTCACCGTCATCGACTCGGCTCTGAATAAATTTTGCACTCCGAGTATTATTTCTTCTTCAGGAGTCAAGTCTTCTCCCAAAAAGTAATAAACTCCCCCGAAGGCAATTATGAAAACCGCCAATACGACTATTATTTTTTTCATATATGTTTTCTTAACTTATAACTACTTTTATTGTAGCATCCCCAAGTAAAAAATAAAAGTTTAATCCCTTCCCCAATGGAAGCTTATTTTTTACTGCGTCAGAAGTGGAGAGAGCTCGATCTTTTCCATTGCTTCTTCCCGACCCATGAATTCTTCCGGCGGCTCGATGATGAACTTTTCATTAAAATTGCCGTAGTCCACAGTTATGGATACAGCCGACTTGATCGGTATTTGTCCGGCACGTTCTTCCATTCCTTCGGCCTCCATCATTTCCTCAACTTCCTGCGTTATGTCAGTAACCGACTCGGTTCTTTCTCTCAAAATATATTCTCCGTCCGTGTAGACGTAAACTTCCACCTCTTCAAAATATTTCTCGACCTCCTCTCTTACTTCCTTCCTGTCTTCTTCGGACAATTCGAGAAGTTCATTCACAATATAAACATAAGAATCCATTTCAAAATAAAGTTCCATTAATTCATCCGCTTTGTAGTTTATTTTATATCTATCAACACTTACCCCGTTTAACTGAGTGGTCTTTACTTCCTCTATCGTAAAAGCTTTCTTTTTTAAAAATGCCTCTTCGAGTTCCTTGAACTCAGTGATCATTTCGCCTGCCGTTTTCGGCTCCATATCGGCCTCAGTCATCTTTTCGGCCAAAAAATCATCAGCGGTTTCTAAAACGTCTTCCATAACTAAAATCCACTGATCCGTTAAATTTTCCCCCAGTAAACTTACCAGCGTTATGGGCATGGTGTTTATTTTTCCGTAAAAATCATCATCAACATAAACAAAAGAGCTTCCGATGGAAAAAGCCGCATATTCAATATCGATATCTCCCCGTCCGGCTTTCTTAATTTCATCTATATCCATACTTCCGGCAGCCGAAACATTTCCCAAGCTCTCTCCCTCGGCACTCAAAATATCGGTTTCCATTTCCACATCCAGGGTATAAGAATCAAGTTCGGCCGTGTTTCGATGAGCTTCCATCAAGACCTCTTCCGGAGAAAGCAACCCTCCACCCCAAAGATAATAAGCGGCTCCCACTATTAGGAGTACGGCGACTAAAATAAAGATTATTTTTTGGTTTTTCATTTTTTTATCAATCGGTAAATTCATAACCTACGTCCCTCGCCTCTTTTAAAGAGTTTATCAATAAAATTAAATATTCTCAATTTAAATAATTTCAAAGTTATTTTAATTCCGAAAAAGATTCCCAAAAAGCAGATCGCCAAATCAGCAGCTCTCCAGGTCATTCCGAAAACCGTACCCTTTTCAAAACCGAAATGCAAGGTTTCGAAACCGAAGGCGGAAATGGCCTCCAGCCCACCCAATCCGGCGGGGAGCGGAAGAAGCAGGGAAAGATAAGCAAGCCCTTGGACGGCGATCGCCTTGATCGGCTCCATCGTTCCCACCAGCAAAAGAATCAAAACGAAAGCTCTCAGATAAATTAAGGCGTGCCGTAAAAAGCTAAGGAGTACCCCTTTCCAAAAAAAGGCCTGTCGGGGAGAAAAGAATCTCATCACGTTTCCTTCGGTGTTGAATATGAATTCTCCGTTCTTGGTCGCCTTAACTTGTGCTTTCTCCAGACCGAAAAGGCCCAATATTAAAAGCAGTATGCTTTTTTTTCCTATCGCTCGAGAGTAAAAAAGAGTTAAAACGACCGTCAGGGCTAAAACGGTAAAAACCACAATCCAAAAAATCCAAATCTCGGGGAAATCTCCGTAACTGAGAAAGACCGCCACTCCGGCTACTATGAATATTAGATGAAAAGTTCCGTCAAGGATTTTGTCGATTATCACCGAGGAAAAACTTTTTTCCCAATTTATTCCCAGTGTCTTTCCGGTTAAATAAACCCTCAAGGCCTCTCCACCGAAAAGAGAGACGGGAGTAAGATAGTCTATGGAATAACCGATAACCCAAATTCCGAGAAGTTCGGAAATTTTTCTTTTTTCTCCTTGGCATCCCAAAACAACTTTCCATCTTATAACTCCCACTAAAGCGATCAGGAGGGTTATGGCCACTATGATCAGCCCACTTGAACTAAAAAAGAGGCTCGAAGCCTCTTTTACAGTTCCCAGTCCCGCTCTACGAATTACAAAATAAAAAAGAACTGATCCCAAACCGAGAGCAACTAAAAATTTGATTGTCTTTTTCATGTCTGTCTACCGAAGATTGTTTATCTTCGAAATTGTTCTTTCTCCTACATACCCGGTACCTTCCTCCAATCCCAAAGGATGCAATATGTCTTCGGCATATCTTTCTTGAAAACGGATGACCGCTTTTTCGGTAAGGGGGCCGAAGTTTCCGGTTGCGTACCCTTCGGGATAAATATTCGGCTTGGTCGATAAGAATTTCTGCAAACATTCAACTGAGTCGCCGTCTTGCGAGCCAATAGAAAGCGGGCCTCTTATCGTACAAACGATCGATTGCTTTTGCCTTGCTTCCAATCTGTCCCGTAGAGCTTCAAGCAGATTTCTCAATCTGAATAATCTTTGTAAAATTTCGGCCTCATCCGGTTGGCCGGCTAATCCGGCTTCCCAGGTAAAAAGAAAACTTTCTTCGGCTCCGTTGAAACCGGTAATCTTTTCCTGAACGCTGGGCATTATCGTCAGAGACTTGTAAACCTCATTAAAGTCTTCCACTTCCAGAAATCCCCTTCCTTCTTTTGTTTCTATAAAGCCGACTTCGCATTCACCATCATGGCCACATAGCAGATAAGGAATTTCTACTCTCATGTCTTCTTCTATTTTAAAATTCAACTCCAAAATTCCTCTTCCTCCGGTGATTTTGTGCCAATTTCCGGCCCAGTTTTTGGTTCTGTATTGGACGGACAAGCTGCTTTCTTGACCAAATGGCATATAATTGGTAGCCGGAGAGACTCGTAAATCCTTCAAATCATCATTTTTAAAGCAATATTTCTCTCCGAACTCACAATCATTAACCAAAACGGCTATTTTAAAATTATTGAAAACGTCATGAAAATCCTCTTCATGATCTCCTTCTTCCAAAGCGTGATTTATACTTTCAATTCCCACTTCGTCGTGCTTCAGAGAGTCGGCTAAAATTTCCACTCCGTAATGATCTACCAAGTATTGAGTAAATATGTTGACAACACCGTAGTCGGCTCTTTGACCGATCCATTCGGTTAGAGAAATGTCCGGATCCCTGAGAAATGTTTCCATTCTTCTATCCAAATTACTATCTTCCCTGTCGTCATATCCCAAATAAGTGGGCATGTATTCCGCCCTGGCCTCATTGAGCCAAACCTCCTCCCGCACACCCCTCAGTCTTTCTTTCTGATTGAAAATCAACAGGTGCATGAATTCATGAGCCAAAAATCCGCCTATTTCTTCATATTCCAAAACTTCGGTATTCAAGTAAAGCAGACTCATCTCGTTGGACCTCGGGTTTTGATATCTGGAATATTGATCTCCGGAATTAAAATATCCTCCGGCACTTTCCCTCATCGGATGGATCAAGACGGCTATTTTTTTATCTTCGGTAACCGGATGATCAGGGGTATCTCCGAACACGGAGGTCATTTGATGGTATATCTCTCCTTCAAACTCCTCATCCACCTCGATGAGTTTGTTGATATGTACTTCTTGGGTTCTGTCAGAAAAATCCGCCCACCATGCTTGGTCGACATAAAAATAAAGGTTGTCGGTTTCCATAACCAACTCGGCATCCAGATTATCTCTGCTTTCCAAGTCATACTGGGATTGGATAAAAAAACTCCCAACCACTCCCTCTTCTTCGGCACTTGCCAACCCTAAAGGAAGAAAAAAAGCTATCAAAATTAAAACTAAATATTTTTTCATTGTTTTTCAGTATACCAAAAAAAATATATTTAAAAAGTCTAATCTCGCGTCCGGAAATCTTTAATTAAAAATCCGATAATACAAAATTCCCAAATATTCATGAAAAGCCAAGTCGGACTTTCTCAGATTTTCACTACTGGGAATGAAATCCCTGAATTCATAATCGGATCCCTTCTTGCGAAAATCGGTGGGGGCCGGAATCGGATTAGCGCCCAATCTTTCGAACTCTTCCAAAGATCTTTTCATATGATACGCGGAGGTAACCAGTAAAAAAGGACTTTCTCCAACTCTTTCAACTACTTTTTCGGCGTTTTCTCTGGTATTTTTGGATTCATCTTCAATATAAATATTTTCAGCGGGCACTCCCCGATTGATAAAAAAAGATTCTATGGCCGAGATATCATTCCGCATATCATCTACCGCCTCGGTCCCGGAAATTATCAGCTGTAGATTATTTTCCTTGAAATTCGAGATCCTTAAAACTTCAGAGCGTCTCAAAACATCCGCCTTTTTACCCCCGGATAAAACAACCACCCTGTCCGCTTTACTCATCTCTTCAATTGATATAGGGGTATAATCTTTTTCCAGAGGGCTAATAACAAGATCGGCACCCGGGGTGGTCGAGAAGAAAAAATAAAAAATCAGACCGGCGATTATAAAATATTTTCCTCTTTCTTCACGCCGGAAGATATAAACGATCAACCCTGCCAAAATGAGTAAAAAAGAAAAGGATCCGGGAACAAACAGGGATTTGAATATTAAATTATTCATAAACATCAAGTTGTAAGAAGCGTTTCAGCTTCCTCAACCGATTAAAATTAAAAAGTTATTAAAAAGCCACCAGGGTATAACTAAGAGCCATTGCGATGACTATAATAAAAACTATGATTTTTTTTGTTTTTTCACTCATGCTTTTTAATTCTAACCCATTTTGGTCTTTTTGTTAAGGCCTAAAGAAAAAAGCCGGGCTCTGCTCAAGCCCGGATGTGTTTTTTACCTCCCTTCACCATTGTTTCAATCATTTGTTGTAATATATAGTGGGTTATGATCTCTTTTCGACGCTGTACAAAAAACAAAACTCTTTCTAAAAAAGATATAATTTCCTTTCCGTAAAGATTTAGAAATAGTATATGCCAAGCTCTGTGAAATATTTCGGGAACTTTAACCACTTGATCATCTTTGAGTTCAGGTAAACGAGAGTCTCTGCTTCGAGGAACTACATGATGATTGTTATAAAAACAGTATTCCGTAATATTAATGGTTAGACAGCTTCTGTTTCTGAGTTCTATTATTTCATCTTTCTCTATTTTTCTTTTTTGCTTTTTTCGATCTATTAGCTTGTTTATCCCCTCCCAAAAGAGAAAGGTTTCAATATCAATATCTAAACAGGTCCGGTTTCTGAGTTCTATTATTTCATTTTTCTTTATCTTCCCCCCTCCTTTTCGTTGATTCATTAGCTTATTGATATTTTCCAAAAGAAGCAAAGTATCTTCTTCCGAATCCAAATTTCCAAAGACTATTGAAAAAGCGGTATAAAATGATCGAGGGAAGTGTCCCGAGCCCACTTGGTCCAATAATGGTGCCTTGTACTCTTCCTTTCGTCTCCAATTCATTTTAGCCTCCTTTTTGACTCCACCCAAGTATGTCAAAGAGCTTTTCGTTACATTATATGATTATACAAAAAAATCTATTTCTGGCAAGCTGGAACGTTTGATTGTGAAGCAAAATATGCTACTTGACAAATATTAAATTATCTATATAGTAAAAGTAATAGCATTATAGATGGAAGCACCTTAAAAAAGGAGGTGGCTAAAATGAAAAGAAGAGTTTTTGCCATTCTACTTATTGCAATAATGGCCCTCATCTTAACTACACCAATAGCCGCCGTTTCCTATCAAGAAGCCCAAGAAGGAAATACCGTTTTCAGAAAAGTCTACCTGGAACAACTGAAAAGGCAGTTCCCACCACCCGAAGAAGTGGAAGTCATTTACAGTGACGAAAGACATGAAAGCGCCATAATGGCCGTAAACTATTATCCGATAAATCCCAATGAAAAAGGAATCACAAGCGGCGTCTCGGAAATAGAAGTCTATCCACAAGCATTCGAACTCAGAAAAGAAGATAATCTCATTTCCACGGTTTTGCACGAATACAATCATGTAAGAGTATTTTCCAGGAGTGAAATTATCGATGACAACAAAGATTATTTCCAAGGAAGTAAATCTTTCAACTTGAAATGGAAAGATCTCTATGACAGAAGCAGATATGAAAACGAAACTCTTACGGGTGAAGAAGTTTCGGATATAGCCTTTAACCAAACAATCAGAGTCTTCATTCGGAGCCACTTTTCAGAGATGCTGGCAATAGAAGAAGAAATACACTTGTCCGAAACGGGAGTTTTGACTCCTTCTAAAGAATGGCAAAATTCCAGATATAAAAGATACGTCCATCATTTTCTGGAAATGTATGCTGCCTTAAATGTTTTAGAGGCGGAGGAAACTTTCAAAGAGGTGCTGACGCAAAAGTTCTATCGGCCGTGGTTCGGCCAAGAGGTAGAAAATTATAGCTTCAAAAAGGCGCTGTACGGATTCAGCCCCTAAAAAAATACCGGGTAATTGATTAACAATTACCCGGCTTTTATTTTTATCTTAGTACGGAACTTCTCTTCCATCCCTCTTTATTTCAATGTATCCTTTCAAACTCTCCTCCGAGATGACTCGGTCCCAAATTGATACTTTCTGTTTTGCACAACGAATTGAAAAATATATTCCTTTGGCATCTTCACCGATTTCCAATTTCAAAAGTTTCTCGAACCTGTCCACCACGTCGTGAAGCAGTTGTCCGGTAGCTCTTTCACTGCAACCGGCTACCGTCAAAACCTCCTGCAAGCTTCGGTCGATCTTCTTACTCAAAATTTCATAGTTGTCTTCAAATTCACTAATAATGAGTTCAGCGGCTTCCGCACTGCAAGACAGGTTTTTCATAGCCTCCTCGCGTGTCCAATCAAGAGGGACCCTTTTCAAAATCCATCCCGGAAGAAGTTTCTCAAAATTAACTTTCACCAAATCATCTTCATCTGCCTTTATGATAAGATTCAGCGCCAAACGATACTCTTTTTCGGACGGTCCCTGCTCCCTGTGGATTTCAAACTCGAAAGCGTCTACCCTCCGCATTACTTTCACATTACCATTTCCGAAATTTACTTCTTGAAAAACTCCTCTACACTTAGCAGTCATTTCTGTTCCCCCTTGGTTATAATAATTTATTAAAGTGCATTTTTATTATACTTTAAATTATTTAATTGTCAAAGAGTATTCCCCGTTCTCGGGGTTTTTAAGGTTTTAATGATGAAAATCACATGTTGACGCTAAAAAACCGCCAAAAAGCCGGTCAGGGCCTAAAGCGGTCGAATAATAGAGGTTTACAGCTACTTTTAAGAGCAAAAATAAAACCCCTTCAAATTACGAAGGGGTTGTCTTAATGATGAAGAAGGTTTTGTTTGTAAGTACTATCTCGAGCAATTACACCTACCCTGACGATCGGGTATGGTTCCACAGGCCTTACACTTTTCTAAGTTTCCATTACATCCTGTGGGTGAGCAGTCAGGACAAAGTCTTCCGTATCGCCTTGTTCCGCAATGCCTACACTTTTCTCTTGTCATAACCATTTGTTTCACCTCCTCTAAATTATTTCCTGAACAAACCCGTAGTGCTTGGCTTGTTCAGCATTCAAAAGAGTTTCCTTCTCCATCATCTTTCTTATCCGGCAACCACCGAGTGTGGTTTTTCTTGAAATCATGTCAATGTACCAATTGGTCATATTTTCCTTCTTTTTATATTCTTCATTCTCTGAAAACTCTAAAGAATGAAGCAAAATATGACTTTCCCTTTCGATAGCCCTGATCCTCCCTGTTAAAGCTATCGGTATTGCGGCCGAATCCGCCCTGCCGACTATTACCGTGTTCAAAGGGATTCTTCTCATCCGCACTTCTTGACAAAAAGAGTATGCTATAGGAATAAATCCCCCTTCACTGGTAATGAGCAAGGTTATCGATAATGTTTCCGGTGATTCTAAAAATTTTTCTATCTTTTCCATAGCATCCTGATATTCAAGATACTTAACTTGCCCGATCCATCTCACAACATTTCTCACAATCATTATATTCCCTCCTTCTTCTTTTCTTTTCAATT
>PWHM01000102.1 GCA_003554915.1 Candidatus Nealsoniibacteriota bacterium | reverse complement strand
TTTCCAATTCTTGGCCTCCGATAAGGGCGGTCATATCATAACCACCTTCTCCGGGCATAACCATTACTATATTACTTCCCACCGCTTGAAGTTCTCCCATTATCGCCTTATTCAAACCTTCAGAAAGAGAAAGTAGAGAAACCACTAAAAAAACCCCGATTATGATACCCAAAATAGTAAGCCAGCTGCGAAGAGCTCTTTTTCTTATATTTCTAAATGCGAGTTTAAAATATTCTTTAATCATCTTTGTCCGGTTTTAAGGCACCATCCCTTATTTTTATCGTTCTGTCGGCATATTCAACTAAATTCAAATCATGAGTAACAACAATAACCGTCCTACCTTCATCTTGAAGGTCGGTAAAAATTTTCATAATTCTGTCTCCCGTCTTAGTATCGACTTCACCAGTCGGCTCATCGGCAACAACTATTTCCGGATTGTTTATTAGACTCCTGGCTATAGCCACCCTTTGCTTTTCACCACCGGAAAGTTTCGCCGGAATATGAGTCGTTCGCTCACCCAAACCGACCGATTCCAGAAGATCCGTGGCTTTATTTCTTCTTTTCACTTCGGAAATATTTTGAAAAGTGGCCGGTAAGGCGACGTTTTCCAGTGCGGAAAGGTGATGAAGCAGATTGAATTGCTGAAAAACAAAGCCTATCTTTTTTCCTCTTACTTCCGCAAGCTCGTCTTCACTAAGAAGTGATACATCTTGACCGTCCAAATAAACATGGCCCTTGGTAGGTACATCAAGACAACTCATAATATTAAGGAGGGTTGACTTTCCCGATCCACTGGGGCCCAAGAGAACTACGAATTCTCCTTTTTCAATTTCCAAATCGACTCCCTTTAACACTTCCAATTCAATTTCTCCCGTTTGATAGATCTTCCAAACATTATCCAATTTTATTTGTGATTTTATAGCCATGATGATTCGTCAATTTCTTTCGTGTTTTGCATTAATTTACCCCTATTTCTACGCCCCTGGGGTGTAGAAATGGGGTTAGTTTATTCTACTATTGCCCGGTCTCCTTCGGAGAGCCCGGAGACAATTTCAACATATCCGTAAGGGTCGGTAATGCCGACTTCAATATCAATTTCTCTTTCCTTTCCATCTTCCCAAGCTTTTACGTATCTTCGAGCTCCGTCTCTTCTTATCGCATCTCGCGGAAGGGAAAGAGTCGTCTTCCTGCTTGTTTCTATGGTCACGTCGGCAGTCATTTCGGGCATAAGTCTTTCGGGAGCGTCTTCAAGAGAAATATCGACCTCGTAATAAACCACGCCGTCGACAACCTTGCCGGTTTCATTTATGGAGACTATTTCCCCGGAAAACTCCTCCCCGGGAAAGGGAACCAGTTCTATGGCCACCGGATCACCGATATTTACGGAGGTGATCTCTCCTTCATAGATGTCCGCTTCGATATAAAAGTTTCCTTCGGTAAGTAAAGTTACTACCGGTACTCCGGGAGACACTTCTTCACTCCTTTTGTGATGAACGGTCGTAATTTTACCCCCGGCCGGAGAGTAAAGGTCGGCTCTTTGTAGGTTTCTCAAAGCCAAAGCCAGATCCGTCTTAGCCGCTTCGACTTTCGCCCGGGCCGCATCTATTTGTGACTGACGTCCTCCCAATTTTAAATTCTCTAAATTATCTTCAATTTCATTTCTTCTCGCTCTCGCGGAAGCGACACCGCTTTCGGCGGAAGTAAGGGCGGAATCGGCCGAATCCCTGACCGACTCGATTTCACCCTTTTTGGCTACAATCGAAGCCAGCATGTCGGAAGCGTCACTTTTGGACTCCCATAAATACTCGTTCGTATCGGTGGTAAATCGGTTTTCATAAAAATCGATTTCCGATACTTCGATTACCGTTTCTATAGCTTCTTCAATGGTTGAAAAGGTTTCTTCCGCTTGAAGTAGGGCCCGACCCATCTCCTCATGAGTCGAGTCAGTGGTCAGACTTCGTGAAGTATCCCTCAAATCCTCATAACTGTTTTCAATTGTTCTTATTGCGTTTCTGGCCAGATAAGTATCCTGAAGATAAATTCCCGTAAAATACCGGTCTCTCACTTCTTTATAACCGTCTTTCAAGCTTTTTGATAAAAGGTAAGCTTTGTTAACCAAAGAAGGAGTTCCCGAATAAGCGTTTTCCAGATTGGTCTCTTTAGCCTTTTTTGCTTCTTCCAGTGATTTTTCGGCGATTTCCAAAGATTGCTCGGCATCTTCCAGCCTGTTTTCAAGTGAGCGAATCTCTTCTTCTCTGCCTCCTTGCTTTACCGACTCCAGTTCCGCCTTGGCGGCCTCCATCTGCTTTCTCGCCTTTTCTACTCCGGTCATCAAGTCGCGCTTGTCCAGAGAGGCAATCAAATCTCCCTCGGAAATCGCTTCTCCTTCCGCAACTCTCATCTCAGTAACGGTGCCACCGGATTGAAAGGATAAATTTAAAAGATCACCGGACTTTACCACTCCGGTCTCGAAAACTTCTTCGACCAGCTCCCTTTCCTCTACCGTTTCCAAGTTCTGCTTTTCTTCACCGTCCCTGAAGTAGAAAAAACCAGCCACTCCGACGGTTAGAATGATTATAATTATCAATATTTTTTTCTTCATATTATTTCCAATTTATTAGAAACTTATGGCTATTTCCCCCGTCATAGATACATTCCTCTTCTTTTATTTCCAATTCCTTTTCAGAGAAAAGTCCAATAAGGGCTTTCAGATACCCCTTAATAAAAAGACATTCCTCCTTTTCATAATTAAAATTGCCAATCGTAACTTCCAAGGATTTTGCTTTTTGATTCGTCTTCAAGTCACCGACGCGGTAAAGATCTTTCCAGTGATTGCTTATGTTATCAATTAAGAATTGAAGATCGGTAATCTTTCTCATGAAAAGCTTGGTCGTGGTCATTGTTTTAGCCGAAAACTCTCCCGCCTCTATTAGTTTTTTATCCTTCCAGCCGAAAATCTCCCGAGAGACGAGCAATACGGATATCGCCGAACCGACACTCTTCCAATCTTCCATATCATCCGTATTTATATCAAGATCAAGCTCTTTCATTTTCTCCTCCAAGGCGGAAAATCCTTCCTTTCCTTCAACTCTTTTTACATACTCCAAACGGCTAAGAATCATCTCTCCCCGAACCAAGTCCTCTTTGCCGATTAAGTTATTTACTTTTTCTTGTAAATTGCTCATAATCTTGTGCAATTATAACATAAAGAGCCAAAAAAAAGAAAACCGCCCGAAAGGCGGCTTTCATCTCTTTTTCTAAAAATTTATTTTACCAAAGCTTCGTCTTTGGCTTTCACTTTGCTTCTTATGTCTTCCGGAGTTCGGAAATCAATCTCTCCGTCTCTTATCCTGACGGTAATCTTTTCACCGCCGGAAACGTTTCCGGAAATCAGCTTGATAGCCAACGGATTCAGGATCTTTCTTTGAATCACTCTCTTCAAGGGCCGTGCTCCCATATCTCTGTCGAATCCTTCGTCGGCCAAGTAGTTCTTAACCGATCTCTTGAATTCCATTTTTACTCCACTATTTTCCATAACCCGGTTTGCCACCTTGTTCAACTCAAGACCGACAATCCGTTTTACTTCTTCCATTTCCAGATGGTTGAATATGACTATCTCGTCTATACGATTCAAAAACTCGGGACGGAATTGTTTTTTCAACTCTTCGTTTACGTTGTCCTCGATCATTTCCCTTCTTTGCTCTCTTTTTTCCTTGGCCGAAAATCCGAGTCCGGACATTTCGGTGATATAGTCGGAGCCGACATTGGAAGTCATAATGATTATCGCATTTTTGAAGGAGACTTCTCTCCCCTTGCTGTCGGTTAGTAATCCTTCTTCGAAGACTTGAAGCAAGATGTTGAAGACTTCTTTGTGGGCCTTTTCCACTTCGTCAATAAGTATTACGCTGTAGGGTTTTCTTCTGACCTGTTCGGTAAGCTGACCGGCTTCATCGTGCCCGACGTATCCGGGCGGTGAACCGATCATCTTGGAAACGGAATGCTTTTCCATATATTCGGACATATCCATCCTGATCATCGACTCTTCGTCATCAAAAAGAAACTCGGCCAGAGCTCGGGCGGTCTCCGTCTTACCGACACCGGTCGGACCCAAAAAGAGGAAAGATCCCAAGGGTTTGTTTTCTTCGGAAACTCCGGTTCTGGATCTCCTTATCGCGTTGGATATCGCCGAAATGGCTTGGCTTTGGCCTATCACCCTTTTGGAGATGATCTTTTCCATTCTTTTCAGTTTTTTCGCTTCCTCTTCCAAAAGCTTGCTTACCGGAATTCCGGTCCACCGGGAAATAACCTCGGCTATGTCTTCTTCGGAAACTGTTTCTTTCAAAATGGGCCGCTCTTTCTGAATATTGGCCAGCTTCTTTTCTTCCTTCTGAAGTTTTTTTCTGAGCTCCGGAATTTCACCGTATTTTATCTTGGCCACTCTCTCCAAATCGGCTTCCTGGCCGGCCTTTTCCGCTTCGTATTCAAGGCGGTCTATCTTTTCTTTCAGCTCTTTTATCTTGTCTATGGTCTCCCTTTCGGTCTTCCAGCGGGCGGAAAGATTTTGCGCCTTTTCCTTCAGATCGGCCAATTCTCTTTCTATCGCCTTTTTCCTTTTTTCATTCTCCTCTTCCTTTATGGCCTGTTTTTCTATCTCCAAAGCTTGAATTTCTTTTCTCAAGTCTTCCAATTGTTTTGGCTGGCTTTCAACCTCCAACCTCAAAGAGCTCATCGCTTCGTCCATAAGGTCGATAGCTTTGTCGGGGAGCTGTCTGTCATTGATATGCTTGGCGGAAAGATCGGCGGCCGCTTTCAAGGCGGAATCGTCAATTTTCACGCCGTGGTGAAGTTCGTACTTTTCCTTTATTCCCCTGAGAATGAAGATGGTTTCTTTCTTGGTCGGTTCATCAACATGAATGGGCTGGAATCTTCTTTCCAAAGCGGTGTCTTTTTCTATGTACTTTTGATACTCTTTCTGGGTGGTCGCTCCTATCGCCCTGAGCTTTCCGCGAGCCAAATCTGGCTTTAATAAATTGGAGGCATCAATTGAGCCTTCGGCCGCTCCGGCCCCGACGAGCGTGTGAAGCTCATCGATAAAGAGAATGTATTTGTCCTTGTTCTTTTTAATTTCCTTCATCAAGGCCTTCATTCTGTTTTCGAACTCTCCTCTGTAACGGGTCCCGGCGACCAAAGATCCCAAGTCAAGTGAAACCACTTCCTTGTTTTTCAGGGATTCGGGAACTTGTTTTTTAGCTATTCTTTGAGCTAATCCTTCCACTATGGCCGTCTTACCCACTCCCGCTTCTCCTATGAGTACCGGGTTGTTTTTCGTTCTTCTGGAGAGAACTTGCATCAATCTTCTGGTTTCGTCGTCTCTGCCTATGACCGGATCGGTCTCACCTTTCTCGGCCATTTCGGTCAAGTTGATAGTGTATTTATCCACGGTCTTCATTTTCGACTCCGGATGAGGGTCGGTAATTTTTTCTCCTCCTCGGATATCTTCCAGTGAATCTTTCAAAGAGTCGTAGCTAAGTTCCGTTTCTTCTTCAGGACCTCCCTTGGAAGTGGGAAGAAAATCGGCCGACTTAATCAAGTTTCCGGCTTTAGAATCGGTCTTCAGTAAAGCCAAAAAGAGGTGTTCTACGGATATGTACCTGTCACCCATGCCTTTGGCTTCGCTGCCGGCCACTTTCAAAACCTTGGCCATATTCTGAGAAAGGTAAAACTGGCCCCTTCCCGGAGATTCTTGGTCAACCGGGGATATGATGTCGTCCAAGTTGCTGAGCTCATCTTCCACGTCGGCTTTCAGCCCGTCAATGTCCACCCCTTCCGCTTCCAAAAGCGTGGAAACGGCACTCTCTTGTTGGGAAAGCAGGGAACTGAGTAAATGCAAAGGGGAAATCTTTTTCCTCCCTTTCTGTCCGGCCATTTTTTGTGCGTAAAGTATCGCTTGTTGTGCCTTGCGCGTAAAATTCGCGCCCGGCATTTGTGGCATATTCATATTCTAATTTTTTGCTTTAAGTTGATTTTCGTAACAATATATTAACATATTTGGAGAAAATTATCAATCGGAGGTCCGCTCTGCTAATTCCACTTCAACGGTGTAGCTGTCCCGGCCTCTCATGTACTCTATCTCCATCCCATCCCCCGGTCTGTAGTTTAAAATAGCGTTAAAAAGCGGATTTTCTTCGTCCAACCTTTCTCCGTCCAGGTGGGTGATGATGTCCCCTTCTCTGAGATCGGCTTCATCAGCGGGAGTGTTGGGATCTATCGCCGGCTGGCCCGGTCCACCTCTTACAATAAGAGCTCCGTAGTCAATGGGAAGTCCTCTCATTTCCATTTCGTATTCGTCAACCATCACGTATCTGACTCCGAGATAAGGATAAGCTATTTCACCGGTCTCCAAGACGGACTCTATTGCCGTTTTAGCTTGATTTATGGGGATGGCGAATCCGACGTTGTCGGCTCCTATATCTTTAGCGGTACTCACCCCGATAACCTCACCTTTTAAATTAAGTAAGGGACCACCGGAGTTACCCATGTTTATAGCCGCATCGGTTTGAATTACGCCTCTCAAAAATTCCACATGCCTTCCGTCACCGGCCCAAATATCTCGACCCAATCCGGATACGACACCGACTGAAACGGAGTTTTCGAATTCACCCAAAGTGTATCCAATGGCTATCGCCGTCTGACCCAATCTTAGTCCGTCCGAATCGCCCAACGGATTAACCCGAAAATCCTCTCCTTCGACTTTCAAAAAAGCTAAATCCCGGGAAGGGTCTTTGGCTATAACTTCCGCGTCCCGCTCATCACCATCGTGGGTTATGACGTAATAATCACCTTCGTGGGCAACGACATGCCTATTAGTCAGGACATAGCCGTCGGAAGAGACGAAAAATCCGGATCCTCCGATCGTCCTTCCTTCCATTTTTACCGAAACAACCCCTTCGGTTGATTCTTCAACCGTCTCTATTACCTTTTCTTCGTGAGAAAATTCAGGAACGTAAGTTTCAACCGCCTCTTCCGCAGGTTCCGGTTCAGCGGCTTCATCGAAATCAGGAGCAAAAACCAAAATCAAACCGGCGAGCAAAGCGGCGATGAGAATAAGTATGGTTGTTTTTTTGCTTACATTTTTTTCAGGCATAGCTTCATATATTTAAAACTTTTAAAATGTGAGGAATGAATATGCTTAGTCCAATTATAAGTGAAATGAAGGCCATAATCAAAACCCCGGCGGCGGAAATGTCTTTTATGTTTCTAATCCTTTCGTCATAGCTCGGCTCCAAAACGTCCAAGATACGTTCAATTTGAGAATTTATCACTTCGGCAACGACGACGGAGCCAATCAGAAATAAAATTAACAACACTTCCCATTTTTCAAGTGGTAGATAAACCGTAAAAGCCAACACCAAAACGGTAATTAGAAGCAGAAAGCGGAAAGAGTTTTCCCGACCGGCCAACTTGAGCCCCCGAAAAGCGTTTCGAAAGCTTTTTATCAATTTTCTAAAGCTCAAGATCATAATTGAAGTGATTTGATTTTACCACAAAACGGAGAGTTCATAAAATAGCTCAACAAAAACCAAAACGATTCTCAACAAAACAAAAGTGGGTAGAAAAGCGACAATCTCCGGGATTAAAAAAGAAAGAGCCAAAGAAGCTATTCCCACCGTCATAATTACCGGAAGCAGTGGAGCCAAAACGAGATTGGAAAGCGGAGAGATCAGGGGTAGATTGCCGAAATAATAATAAATCAAGGGTAAAACGAAGACTTGAGCCGAAAGGGTTACGGCCAAAGTCCGAGGGATAAAATCGGGAATTTCCGAAAAAAAGCGAGAGAAAAGTCTTTTAATCTTAACTATTCCCGATTCGTAATAAGTCACCGGCTCTACGGTTAGAAACTCTTCCACTTTTCCGGAAAAAAGAATTATTCCCGAAGCGGCCAAGAAAGAAAGCTGAAAACCGACATCGTTCCATAAAAGCCGAGGGTTGAAAAGAAGCATGAAAAGGGCGACGAAAACGAGCCCTCTCATCGAGTCGGATTTTCTTTTAAATTTACCGGCGACGAGAAAAAGCGAACCCATAATTCCGGCCCTGATCGCCGAAGGAGGAGCGCCGATCATGAGAATAAAAAGAGCTAAAAAAAGCAGGGAAAGCAGATATTTGTAAGAAAAGCCCAAAAAGGCGAAAAAAGCAACCAAAAGTCCGGAGATGATAACTATATGGGTTCCGGAAACGGCCAACAGGTGGGCCACTCCGGCTACGGAAAACTTGTTTTGTAAATCGGGAGGAATTTCACTTCTATCACCCAGAAGTACGGCTTGCAAAACGGCCGACTGCGGAAAAGGGAGCCCTCTGCTTATTTTCGACTGAAATCTTCTCCGTAAATTATAAATCGGACTCTTCCAGCCGATCTTTTCATCCAAAACTTCCACTTCCGGATCGAAAATACTGACACTGATACCGTCTTTTTTAAAATAACCCCGAAAATCATCATCGGGAAGCGAAACCCGGCCCTTGACTTTTATCCGTTGGCCATAGCAGAGATCTCCTTCCGGGTGCAGATACGCTTTTTCACTAAGATCATAATCCTTAAAACTTTCAACTGAAACGACATTTCTGTCTTCCTCGACGACCAATCCGGTAAAAACAATTTCTTCTCCCTCAAAAAGCGGTAATATGAACTCATCATCGGTGAATGTCCGATAATAGAAAATACCGAAGACAAAAGAGACGATTAAAATCAAAACCAACCTCTTTTCGGACAAAAAAAGAAGGGGGAGTAAAAATAAAAAATAAATCCCTTTAAAGAAGGGAGATAAAGCCAAACCGGCTATGAAAGCGAGAATCGTTAAAAAAACGACTCTCGAGATCGGCAGATCATCCTTCAACATCTTCTAAAACATTTTTCAAAAATTTATCAGTCCACTCATGGTAAGCTTTTTCCTGCAGTTCTCCTTTTTCGTTAAAAACCTCCCCGATATTTTTAAAGGTAACCATGGAGTTTACCGGTTTCATTCCCAAATTTACAAGCACGGGCCTTAATTTTTCAATCATTCTGACCCCTCCGAAGCTACCGGCGGAAACTCCGATGATACCGACCGGCTTGCCGGAATACTCATCCAGAAAACTGTCGAGTAGAATTTTAAGTTCACCGGGATAACCGCTGTTGTATTCGGGAGAAACTATTATGTACCCGTCGGCTTTCTCCATCTTTTTTCTCAAATCCTCATCCTCTTTACGATACCGGGCGGTGGCCGGTTTGACCCGGTCTTTTACGTCAATAAGCTCGGTCTCAAAATCTTTTATCTTTTCAACTACGAAACGGGCAACTTTTATAGATTGCCTGTTTTTCCGGGCGGTTCCCAAAATTACGGGTATGTAAGTCATCTTATTTTACAAATTTCAAACTTGTCTTCCACTCGACTTTTTATCTTTTCCATCTTTTTTCTGCTCATCGGCTTTTTTTCCTTGAAATCTTCCGATAAAACTCTTTTCGAGCGGAAGTTTTGTAGATAGTATCTTTTAGCCCCCTCGATCTCCTCAGCTATGGAGACTATATCCTTTTCATCATGTATGCCGGGAATCACCGTCGTTCTGAATTCATAATCGTCAAGCCTTCTTACGATTGAAATTGACTCTCTCAAAATTCGAGGGTCGACACTGATTCCGGTTGCTTTTTTATAATTTTCCAAAGGCGCTTTCAGATCCATGGCGATATAGTCGACGAAACCCTCTCTCAAAAGAGATTTCAAAACCTTCGGGGCGGTTCCGTTGGTATCAAGCTTTACTTTGTATCCCAGCTTCTTTATCTTTTCAATGAATTCGGGAAGCTCATTGTGGATGGTCGGCTCACCCCCGCAAACAACGACTCCATCCAATACATCCACTCTGTCTTGTAAAAAGGAAAAGAATTCATCTTCACTTATACCCGATAATTTTTTTATAAGTTCGGGCTTTACCAAATTCGGGCTATGACACCAGGGACACTTCAAATTACAACCGGCCAGAAAAACGGTACAAGCCGGTTTTTCCGGAAAATCTATGAGAGTGAGCTTTTGGAGACCCCCTATCTTCATCTGGTGAAGGTTTTTCTTTCCTTGAATTCTTGAGCCTTGCCTTCGTTCCAGTTTTGAACCGGTCGCAAGTAGCCCACTATTCGGGAATAAACTTCACAATTCCTGAAATTTTCCAAGGAAGGGTTTTTTTCATAGCAGCTGTCACACTTCAAAACGGAAACTTCTTCCTGTTCGTCTTCATAAGCTAAAAGGACGCCGTTTTCTATTTCCCCGTCTTTTATTTTCAGATCCTTGCCACAGTCGTGACAGGTTCCGTATTTTAGTGCCTCTTTTTTTCTTTTGGACGTCTTCGTTTTTACGTCGGACATATTTTTTTAGTTGATTTTTTTAGTGACCTTTTTTGGTTTTTTAATTTTACACTTTGGACAGCGGAACTTTTCCCCGTGAATGTATCCACAAGCGGGACAGACCGAAAAGCTGGGGGTTAGAGAAAGGTAAGGTAGTTCGTAATTTTTAAATATATTCTTAATCAAGTTTTTGGCTGCCGCCGGTTCGGATATCTTTTCACCCAAGAAGAGATGTATTACGGTTCCTCCGGTGAATTTGGTTTGCAAATCGTCCTGATGGTCAATTATTTCCATCGGATCATCGCTGTAATTTACGGGCAGATGGACCGAGTTGGTGTAGTAAGGAACTTCTTCGGTGCCGGCGGTGATTATGTCCGGAAACTTGCTCTTGTCTATTTTGGCTTGTTTATAAGCGGTTCCTTCTCCGGGTGTCGCCTCCAAGTTATAAAGGTTATCGGTTTCTTGCTGATATTCTATGAGCTTTTTATTCATAAAGTCCAAAACGTCTTCAGAAAACTTTTTGCCCTCTTCGGAACCGATTCCCTTATCGAGGAAGTTAAGGCAAGCTTCGTTCATTCCGATAAGCCCTATCGTTGAGAAATGATTTCCGTAATAGGTTCCTCTCATCTCTTTTACCCCTTCCAAATAGTGTTTGCTGTAGGGATAGAGCCCCTTTTCCATGAAATTATTTATAACTTTGCGCTTTATTTCCAGGGAATCCTTGGCCAAATCCATTATCTTCTCCAGTCGGTTGTAGAATTCTTTTTCGGTTTCGGAAAGGTAACCCAACCTGGGCATATTAACGGTAACGACTCC
>PWHM01000121.1 GCA_003554915.1 Candidatus Nealsoniibacteriota bacterium | reverse complement strand
GAAGAAAATTATGTTTATACTGGTGTCTATAACAATACGGTTCATAAGATTAAAGCCGAGAGCGGAGAAAATGTTTGGATATATGAGGGGCACGGATCGAATGTGCATGGAGTAGCGGTAGGTAAGGACGGCTTTGTTTATTCGGCAAGCGCAGATAACGAGGTTCACAAGATAAGCCCGGAAGGTGAAAATGTATGGGTTTATGAAGGACATAATGGTACGGTTTCCGGAGTAGCGGTAGATGCGGAAAATAATGTCTATAGCGGTGGATATGATGATGGAGAAGTACATAAGATAGAACAGAAAAGCTCTTCTACCGGTTATCTTCTTACCGCTTCCAAGTCAATGGTAGAGTCCGAACCTGACATCTCCTCTCTAAGCTATACCCTGAATGGAGAAAGCATTACTTTAGAAGTAATAGGCAGTCCCGGAAAAGACAGTGCAGAAAGTGTGGAGGTTGAGCTTGAAGGGCAGGACACGGAAGAATTAACTTGGGGTAGTACACACGAAACTTTTCAAGTTAAAATTACTCTTGAGACTGAATCAGAAAACACTCCAATATTTTCCGCTGTTACTTTAGGGGAGATTGATGAAGATGAAGAAGAGGAGGACGGGAATGATGAAGACGAAGAAGAGAGTGAAGAAAAAGATCTTGAAATAACCCAATTTGAAGTTGAAGATACGAGTAATCCCACATGGACCAGAGCAGAAGTTACTTGGGCAGTTGAAGGAAATGATCTTGAAATGGTTGAATTGGAAATGTTTGATGAAAAAGATAATGAAATGGATTCAAAAACGATTGATGTTAGCGGTTCTGGAGCAGAGGGAGTTGATGAACTACGCAGTCGTGACGGTGGCAATTACGTAGTTATAACCGTCACTGATAAAGACGATGACACTTCCGAAGGAGAGTCTCTTGAGTGATTCATTTTATTGGTTTTTGAGAAAAATTAATTTGAAGAAGAGAGCGGGTAAAACCGCTCTTTTTATTTAAGAAGGTTCTGTTTCTTTAATCAAGCACTTTCGACTTTTGTCCAATCCACAGGGCATAGATTTAATCCAGCATTTAGTCGGGTCTTTGTTTTTATGCTATAATGTCAATGCTTAAAGGGTTAATTATTAAGTCTTAAAGACAATTTGAATATAGTCCGTTATTGGTTCGCCGGCTAATTTAAAAAGATAACTTTGAAACTTGGTTATGAAAAGCAAAAATAAGACGATAGAGATAAAAAGTGAGAATACTTTGCAGATTAAGGACATCACGGAGCAGGTTGAAAATTTCGTAAAAGAAACGGGGATTAAAAATGGCTTGGTAAACATTCAAACCAAACACACCACGGCCACCGTCTTCTTGAATGAAAACGAACCTCTGTTGCTTGAGGATATGAAAGAGAATCTTAAAAAATTAGCTCCTCTCGATAAAGAATACAGACACGATGATTTCGATGTTAGGACAGTCAATATGTGTGATGACGAGTGTGCTAACGGTCATGCTCATTGTAAAGCTCTTTATCTTCCCTCCAGTGTTACTATGAATCTTGTGGATTCCGAGCTTCAATTCGGTCGGTGGCAAAAGATAATGTTCATAGAGCTGGACAGAGCCAGAAAAAGAAAAGTACAGGTTCAGGTGATAGGAGAGTAAATTTTTTAAAATAAAAGAAATACATAGTTTTTATCGAAGATTTTCAGTGTTGCTTGGATAAAATCAATTTAACTTTGCCATTTGTTTGTGTTTCTGTCTTTTGGTGCGGTTGAATAATAAAACCAATACATGAAATTATTAAGTTGAAATCCGACATTTAGTCGGGCTTTTGTTTTAGATTAGTTATTTTTCTGTTAAAATTAAAGTGTAGAAAAAATTGTTAATCTAAGTAAAAAACATATGAAAAAGCAAGCAATAGAACGAATTTCAACTCTAATAATTTCCGCTTTCGGGCTGGTTGCCGCCCTGGCTTGGAACGGAGCAACCCAAGCTATATTCAAAGAAGTGTTCGGGACCGCCGAAGAAGTGGTCCCGATGCTCGTCTATGCGGTTGTTGTTACAATAATAGCTGTATTAGTGACGATATGGATAGGAAAAGTTACGGAAGACAAGGAGTAATCAATGTGTTAATTGAAAACCCCGGGTAAAACCGGGCTTTTCTTTTAAACACCTCCGTCTTAAGAAAAACTTATTTTCATCCGCTCATGATCTGTGATATAGTTTTATAAGATAAGCGAGCTATGGAGAAGAATTAGCTTTAGTCGGGCTACCAGACCCTAAAAGCTCTTTCAATTATTAATAAATTAAAAAATATGAATAAAAAAATAGCCCTACTCGCCAGTTTAATTTTTATAGTATTAATCGGCGGGATATTAATCACCGACGCTCAAAGAGAAGTTGAATTACCGTCAGCGAGACTTACTCCCGACAGTATGTTTTATTTCTTAAAACCCGCCTCGGAAGGTGTCGGAACCTTTTTTAAATTCGGGGATCTATCCAAAGCGGAAAGATATTCCGAATTGGCCTTGAGAAGGACGGCGGAAGCCAAGAAATTAATTGAAATGGAAAGTGAGTTGAATTTAGTAGAAAAAACGACAGAACGTCAAAAAGAACAGTTGGAAGAATCTTTAAGCAGAGCCAGGTCTGCCGCCGACAAGGGTAAGGACATCTCTCAAGTTACTGAAGCCATTGAAAGATCCGCCCACGGCCACGTTATTACCATGGAGGAAGCATTCACTCTTGCCGAAGAGCATAGAGACACAGCTCTTCAGTCCAGAGACAACGCCCAAAGAAAGCAAATAGAAGCGTTGGAGCTGCTTGCTGAAAAAAATCCGCAAAGAGCGACCGAAATCAGTGCCGAGGTGGCTCAAGACAGATTGGAAAGAATGAAAAGGTATGCGGAAGAAGATGAAGATACGGAGGATGAAAGAAGAACGCAAAGAGCGATGAAGGACTATGGTGCCTTTTTGGATTCTTTCGACGGAATGGTTCAGGGAGAAGAAGCTTTGGTCGATTATTTGATCGATACGATGGGTGAGCAGGCTCAAGCCTTTGAAGAAGCACAGATTTTTATGGATCACCTTTCTCCCGAGGCGAGTGCGCAGTTTCGAGAAATAAGAAGAGGGCTTTCGGAAACAGCTTTATCCTTGGAGTCGATAAAGGAAATTACCGACGTTCCTCAATTTGAGGATTTTGACGATTTGGATTTCAGTGATTTGGATATGGGAGGAATAGGAATTCCTCCCGAACTCGCTGATTTTATTGCCGAAGAAATGAAAGACGTTGAAGTTGGAAGACCTTCCGTACCGATGCGGGATGAGGAGGAAGAGATCGAAATGTTTGTGGAGGAAACACTTGAGATATTTCGTGAATTCGATGAGTTTCATGAACTTGTCGAAGACGAAGAAAAAGCAAAAGAAGATTTACGTAATTTGGCAAAGGAGCAATTGGGCAGAGGGCAAGAATTGGAGCGAAACTTGGAAATAATGCGAGAAAAGACTCAAGAGTTAAGCAGAGAAGAGATACTTGAAATTATTGAGTTTTTTATCGAAGAAGGAAAAGCCCACCCTTTGATTACCGGAGAAGAGCCGGTAATTGATGATGAAACGGAAGAAGAGGCAGAGGAAGAGACCGAAACGGAAGAGGCAGTTACAGGAGAGACGGAAGAGGAACAGATAAATGTTTTCGTAGCGGAGATGTTCGAAATGATCGAGACAATTGATCAGTTCGATGAGTTTGTCGAAGACGAAGAAGAGTTTAAGGAGGGATTGTATAAATTAGCGGAAATGGATATGGAAGAAGGACGTGATTTGGAGCGCACACTTTCGGATTTGAAAAGAAGTTTTGAAGTAATGAGCGATGAAGAGAAAACTCAAGCCCTTCAAAGTATCATCAGGACAATAGAAGAAGAAGTTTGGGATAGCGGTTACTAAAAAACCAAGACCGCGATTCCTCTTTTGTCCTGCTGTGAAGTGTGGTATACTGCTTTAAAATGCAAAGGTCGTTATAAAATTCGTTAAAAATAATATCATTTATGCCTGAAGAAAATTTCAATCAAGAAGAAGACCACTCTCAGCATCAACCTGAAGGAGTTCATGAAGAAACACCACAAAAAGAAGAGTCCGGAAAAATAAATGCAATAGCCATTCTGAGCTATCTTTGGCTTCTCTTTTTGGTTCCCCTTCTCGGTGCTAAAGATGATGCATTTGCTCAATTTCATGCTAAGCAAGGATTGACTTTGTTCGGTCTTTGGTTGGTCGGCTTCATTATAGCGCTGATCCCCGTTTTAGGCTGGATTATCAGCTTTATCATCAACATAGTCATTTTGGTTTTCGCCATTATGGGAATTATCAACGTGGTAAAAGGAAAGAAGGAAGAACTTCCCGTTATCGGACAATACGCTGATAAATTTAATATCTAAAGGTCTTCATTATTAAATTAAGTTGATTTATTTATGAAAAAAATAATAACGGTTATTGTCGTTGTTGTTTTGCTTGTTGGAGGATGGTATTTTTTCTCCCAAGAAGAAGCTCCGGAAGATCCGGAGGTTCCCGAAGAAGAAGAGGTAGTTGATGTTGACCCAGAAGAAGTGGATGGCGTAGAGAGCGAAGAAGTAGGTGAAGAGGCTGAAAACCCTTACACGGAAGCGGAGACCATAACTCCGATAGATGAGCGTAACGTTGTGATACATGAAGACCTAGGTTCAGTACTGGAAGAAGTTTTTGAAGAAGAGGCAAAACTTATCGATTCGGGAAATATAACCGTCCTTACTTACGTAGTAAATAGAGAAATCACCTCTGATGACGCAATTGAGATAAGAGACCTTTTAGCGGAAGAGGGTTACGAAACGGAAAGAACCAGCACTAAAGACGGCTTTTATGATCTCGATGTCTTTATTACCGAAGAGGTGTTGGAAGAAAAATATGATGGAGACTTCGGTGGTAATCCTTACATTCAAGTTTGGACTAACGAAAGAGGAGAAGAAAACGCACAAATGGTTATAGTCAAGGCTCTCTAAAGCCGGAAATACGGCAAAACGGAAATTTTTGATCTTTTTCCGCCTGCTCCGGATTATTTATTAAAATCCTCCGTGTGTGTCTTTCAGGAACCAACTATTAAGCTACGGAAACACAAAGTTTAATCAGCCGAACTTTTCGGACAGAGTTTTGGATAAGTTCTTTTTATGGATTTTTCCTGATTTTATTACTCCCAATCATTTGACCAAGTTCAGATATTTCACGATACCCGTCGTGTTTTATCTTTTGCTGACCCAAAACTATCTCTCTGGTTTGGTCTTTTTTTGTATTTCCGCCTTCAGTGATGCTTTGGACGGGGCGATGGCCAGGACCAGAAACCGGATAACCGAGTGGGGTAAGCTCCACGATCCTTTGGCCGACAAGCTGCTCATCGGAACCTCGGGCGCCGTATTGATAACCAGGTATTTGAGCCTTAGGATAATTCTCATAATTTTAATTTTGGAATTCATTACCGTAATTTCCGCGATTCATTTGTATGATAAAAAAGAAAAGGATTTCGGAGCAAGAATCCCCGGGAAGTTAAAAATGATTTGTCAGTCCGTGGCAATAATTTTACTTTTGATTTATACTATAGTAGCTCATTCGGAAGCTTTGTGGGTTTCGGGAGTTCTGTTATATTTTGCGATAGTCTTGAGTATTATCAATATATTTTTATATAGAGTTTTATAACTTATTAAAATGATAAAAAAAAGAATCGCAACCGTCGCAATCATTTGTGTCGCCTTGGTGGCTCTATCCGGCCTTTATAGGAGCCGCTATCTTATTGATTACGAAAAGATCATAGAGATAGACGGTGAGCTGTTAAAAGCGCAAGTGGTTACCGAACCGGAAGAAAAGCGAACGGGCCTCTCCCAAAGGCGAACACTTGAGAGTGGCGAAGGTATGCTTTTCGTATTCGAAAAGTCCGATTTTCACGGAATTTGGATGAGAGATATGGATTTTTCCATAGACATAATCTGGATTGACGAAAACAAACTGATTGTCGATATTGCGACAAACGTGTCGCCGGAGACTTACCCCGATGTTTTTCGTCCGGAAAAACCGGCTAAATACGTGCTGGAAGTGAAGGCGGGATACGTCGAAAGCCGGGATTTGCAGAAGGGAGATAGACTGGACTTTGATTTATGAAAAAGATTGAGGTTGATGACAAAATGCAGTCCGGATACGTTTATCGGCTTTCCGAACCGACGGGAAAGAATTTTCAATCCGATTTCAATCCCGATTTGACTCCTGCGGAGATGTTAAAACTCGGCGTTTTCGGCGGAAAGTATATGACCGATTGCAAAGACGAATTTCCAAAAGAATGGTTTGAAAACGCCAAGCTTTCCCCGGAAGAAGCCGATTCAAACTTAAACTTTTTCGGAGTCTCAGCCAGTAAATCACTCGATTACTGGAGAAAGAAGGGCTGGATTGATGATCGGGATCCCAGAGGGTGGTTTCAATGGTATTGTAGGTACTTTTTGGGTCGCAGAATTGCCGAGGAAGACGATAGGCAGATAAAAAGGTGGCGGGGAATGAAAAGACACGTCGGAGCTCTCCAAAAAAATTGCAAGGAAGAAGATTTGTCTTGCAGACCCAAACAACGTCAAGCCCTGCTTCACTGGGCTTATGATTCACGTAAAATTTGAGTATTATGAATAAAAAACTATACAGAAGTGACGAAAACAAGATATTCGCGGGAGTTTGCGGCGGAATAGGAGAGCATACGGATATCGACCCGGTAATTATTAGGTTAATTTGGGTTTTGTTATCTCTTTTTGCCGGTTTGGGCCTTTTGGGGCTCATAGCTTATCTGATAGCCGTTTTAATAATTCCCGCAAAACCGGAAAAGAAATAAAGACATGAGTTCATTTTACTTACTCTTTTTCATAGTAATCGGATTACTTTTACTACCATTTCTGGTGGTATTTTTGATTTTCAATCTCTTCACCGCCGGTTTGGTGCAGCTGGGCATGTCTCCCGGACTGGGGCTTTTGGTGGTTCTGCTTATGCTTTTCGGGTCTTTTATCAATATTCCCTTGGGAAAAAAGAAAGTGGTCAAGATTGAAGATAGAAGATTTTTCGGCGCCTTGAAACGAAAAAGGGCCACCAACGGGCGGATTTCAATCAATTTGGGAGGAGCCGTAATTCCGCTTTTCATAGTTGCTTATCTCGTTTTTCAGGTTCCCCTTCCGGCCGCTTTGATATCCACTTTGGTCGTTACCCTGGTTTCTTACAAAATATCCAAGTTCATACCCGGTTTGGGAATAGCGATGCCGGTTATTTTTCCCGTCTTGACCGCCGTTTTGATTTCCTTACTTTTAGCTCCCGAGAACCCGGAAGCGGTCGCTTTCGTCTCCGGAGTCCTGGGAGTTATAATCGGAGGCGACCTTCTGCATCTCCCGAAAGTTCTTCGTCATTCCAGAGGGGTTATGTCCATAGGGGGAGCCGGGGTTTTTGACGGAATTTTCATGGTCGGAATCATTTCGGCTATGCTGGCCGGTCTTTAAACTTTGACAAACGAGAATGAGTGTAGTATTATTCCTTTAGAAGTTCGGAAGAAGTTAGTCGAGTCGTATTCGAACTTCTTATAAAAGAAGCTAATTTACAATTCATGAAAGGTACCATTAAGACTCTTACACAAAGAGGCTTTGGATTTATCGGTAAAGAGGATGAAGATGACGACATCTTCTTTCATTCTAACGATCTTTCCGGAGTAGAATTCGACGACTTGGAAGTCGGCGATGAGGTTGAATTTGAGATTGTTGAATCTCAAAAAGGACCGAAAGCGGTTGACGTAACACGCGCATAACTCTTTGCAAAAAGAAAGTCCCCGTTTTAGGGGGTTTTCTTTTGATAAAAAGTAAAAAATATGGAAAATGAGACCGGATTGGCTTTGGGCTCCGGAGGAGCCAGAGGTTATGCTCACATCGGGGTTTTGAAAGCCCTAAAAGAAGAAAATTTGAAAATCGATCTGATCACCGGATCGTCTATAGGTGCTTTGATAGGAGTTTTGTACTCTCATTACGAATCGGTTGGAAAAGTGGAAGAAGTTTTACTTGAATCCTATTGGCGGGAAGTGGCCGGTATGGTCAGACCCTCCAAATCGGGCATGATTTCGGCTAAAAAGGTTCAAGAGTTTTTAAGAGAGTTCATCGGGGACGTGAAATTGGAAGATTTAGATCTGCCGGTCGGTGTCATCGCTACCGATTTTCACAGCTCGGAATCCGTGTTAATTAGAAAGGGATCGGCAATAGAAGCGGTTCAAGCCAGTATAGCTTTCCCTCTTTTTATAGAGCCCCTTAAATTGAACGGAAAAACTCTATGGGACGGAGGGCTTTCCAGCCAAGTTCCCACAGAAGCGGCCAGAAAAATGGGCGCTACCAGGGTAATAGGGGTGAATTTGAATGAGACGTTGGAAAAGACGCCTCCCTATGAAGAGATGAATTCTTACGGCATAGGAAGAAAAGCGATAACCACTCTTCAGTATCATATGACCCGTATGTCCATGGAGGGAGCCGATATTAAAATCTCTCCGAACTTGGACCCGACTAAACTTTTGGGTTTCGAGACCCTGGTTAAAAAAGACGAGGGCAAGGAGATAATAAAGAAAGGGTACGAAAAAGCTAAAGAAGTAATAAAAGATATTAAAAAGTGACTCAAAAAATAAAAGGAAAAATCAATATAACCAATTCCGGAACCGGATACTTTTTCAATGAGAATTTGGATGAGGACGTAAAGATAGAATCAAAATTTTTAAACACCGCTTTGGACGGAGATGAGGTGAAGATTACTCTTTTCCCTCAAAAAAATAATAAGCAGAAAACCGGAGAGGTTTTGGAGGTTTTAAACAGAAAGAAGACCCGGTTCGTCGGAACCATAGACAAAAAGGGAGATTACGCCTTCTTGGTTCCCGATGACAGAAAGATGTATGTCGACATATTCATTCCTCAAATCGGTGAGGAGGTGAAAGACGGGCACAAAGCCTTTGTCGAAATGGTAAGCTGGGACAGGGCGGAAAAATCTCCGGAAGGAAAAATAGTCAAAGTTTTGGGCAAGAGGGGCTCCGAAAAGGTGGAAAGGGAAGCGATAGTCTTAGAAAGCGGAATGGAAATTGAGTTCGATGAGGAGATTGAAAATCAAACCCGGAAACTGAAAAAGAAGGCTTCGGGAATGAAAAAGGCGGCAATCAAAGACAGAAGAGACATGCGATCCACGAAGACTTTCACCATAGATCCGAAAACGGCCGAGGATTTCGATGACGCCTTGTCTTTTAAGAAGCTTTCCGACAATCTTTTCGAAATTGGTATTCATATTGCCGATGTCAGTTTCTACGTAAAAAAAGGAACTCCCATAGACGAGGAAGCTAAAAAGAGAGGATTTTCCATCTATATGGTCAACAAGACCATTCCCATGCTTCCCGAAGTTTTATCCAATGATCTTTGCAGCTTGAATCCCGGTGAAGAAAAAATGACTTTTTCGGTGATTTTGAAGATGGATAAAAAAGGGAATATAAAAGATAAATGGGTTGGAGAAACCGTTACCAAGTCGGACAAGAGATACACCTACAAACAAGCGATGAAAGAAATAAATGAAGGAAACGAGGCGCTCTCCACTCTTAACGATTTGGCTAAAACTTTTCGCAGTGAAAGAATTGAAAAAGGCGCTTTAAAGTTCAACACCGATGAGGTGGTCTTTAATTTGGACGACGATGGAAAACCGGTTGATATAAATAAAAAGGAATTTCTCGATACTCACGAGCTGATCGAAGAATTCATGCTTTTAGCCAACAAAGCCGTAGCCGAAACTTTTGATGGCAAACCTTTCGTTTTCAGAGTTCACGAGGAGCCGGAAAAGAAAACCATTCAAGAGCTGAAGGGCTTTCTGTCCGGAATAGGTTATGACGTCAAGATCGGGGACAAGGTAACTTCCGAAAAAATAAACGAGATAATAGATGAAGTGGAAGGTAAACCGGCTGAATTTCTGGTAGGTAATATCGTTTTAAGATCGATGACGAAAGCTTTTTATAGTACAAAAAACGTGGGCCACTTCGGTCTCGCTTTGGAAAAATACACCCACTTTACTTCTCCGATAAGAAGATATGCCGATCTGACGGTTCACAGATTAGTGAAGAAAAAGCTGAAAGGAAGAAACACCGAACCCGCAGATCATTACGAAAAGATTTGCCGAATCGTTTCCGAAAGTGAACTCCGAGCACTCGATGCGGAGAGAGAATCGATCGCGTACAAAAAATGTCAATACATGATGGACAAAGTCGGACAAAAGCGAAAAGCTATAATCTCGGGCATAACTCAATGGGGAATTTACGTCAGGGACCTGGATTCTTTTGCCGAGGGGATGATAGCCCTCAGAAGCCTGGATGACGACTATTACGTTTTGGATAAAGAAAATTATCGACTGATCGGAAAGAATACGAATAAAAAATTCTCTCTGGGTGATGAAATTCAAGTTAAGGTTGAAGACGTTAATTTAAAGGACAAACTCATTGATTTCAATTTGGTTTAAAATTTGATTTATTACGGATGAAGTGTTATGATTAAGAGGTTTTTAATAAGAATTAGTGGCAATCAAAGATATGTCAAACTCATTAACCCGAATAAAAACAGCGGAAGAAAAAGCTGAAAAAGAGCTGGAAGAGTTCAAAAAAGAGCTTAAGAAAGAAAGAAGGAAAAGAGAAGAGGAATGGGACGAAAAGATGGAAGGTGTACGGCAAAAACATCTCGAGAAAATGAGTGGTTTGAATAAAGAGGTGGAAAAAGATTTTAAAACAAAGCAGAAAAAACTTGAACAAGAAAACGAAAAAAAGGCAGAGAAAATAAAAGAAAGCTACGAGAAGAGGCTCGATTCTTTCTGCAAAGCTTTGCTGGATAAATTGTCATGAATCTTTCCGCGGAAAAATATGAAATTATCGCATTAAAGGAGAAGTACCAAGAAATTTTGGAGGAAATGCAGCTTAACGGCAATGCTGAGGTGATTTCTTTTGAAACGGAAAAATCGGAAAAGGATGAAGATCTTCAGCTTGACGAAAAAAAAAGTGAGGTTGAGCTGAAATTAGCCGAAATGAAATTTGCCAGAAGTTTCCTTTCCCGTTTTTCCGAAAAAGAGCCCTTTTTCAAGACCTTGATTGACAGCTTCTTTCCGGAAAAAGAGAAGCATACCTTGAAAGAGCTGGAAAATTTGGCCTTTTCGGAAACGATTGATGAGGTGGTTGATAAGTGTCAAAAATTGGAAACCGGCCTTAACGGAACAAGCTCCAAGATGGATTCTTTAAAGAAGGAGATCAAGGAGCTTAAAAAGTTTTCCGGAATTTCCGTTAACGG
>PWHM01000090.1 GCA_003554915.1 Candidatus Nealsoniibacteriota bacterium | reverse complement strand
TGGAGATTTTTTTCAACCGATCTCAGCTTTCTTTTCACAATCGGATAATCACTCAAATTGAAATCTTTCTCCAATATTTTTTGGGCTGCCTCTTTGGTTTTCTGGACCGTTTTTCTGTCTCTCAGGGCGTCCATCGTAAAACTGGCTACTCCCCACTGCCTTTTGCCGGCCAAATCTCCCGGCCCTCTCAGTTCCAAATCCTTTTCGGCAAGCTCAAAGCTGTCCTCCGACTCCACTAAAGCTTTGAGTCTTTTCATTGATTTTTCGGAATTGGAATCGGAAAAAAGAAAACAATAAGATTTTTTGTCGCTTCTTCCTACCCGGCCTCGGAATTGGTGAAGTTGAGCCAAGCCGAACATTTCCGCTCCTTCTATAACCATTACCGTCGCGTTGGGAATATCAATTCCTACCTCGACAACCGAAGTGGAAACTAAAACGTCTATTTTTTTATTTTTAAACTTTTCCATTATTTTCGCCTTTTCCGTTGCCGTAAGCTGACCGTGCAGGGGAGCGATTTCGAATTTGGAGAATTGCTTTTTCAACTTTTCGGTTAACTCTTCCACCGATGTTACGTCTGCCCAAGGAGATTCATCTTCCTCGTCGGGCTTTTCAATCCGCGGACAAATAAAAAAAGCTTGTCGCCCTTTTTCCAGCTCTTCTTCTACGAAGGAATAAATTTTGCCTCTCTCTTTTTCATTGACTACTCTGGTTTCTATCTTTTTCCTTCCTTCCGGCAGTTCGTCGATGATGGATATGTCCAAGTCGCCGTAGAGGGTCAGAGCCAGAGTTCTGGGTATGGGGGTAGCGGTCATGGAAAGCAGGTGAGGTACGACTTTCTTCTTGCAGAGCTTGGCGCGTTGCTTTACTCCGAATCTGTGCTGCTCGTCGACTATTACCAGGCCCGGATTGTCAAAAGTTACTTTGTCTTGAATAAGTGCATGAGTACCTATCAGCAAGTCCATCTCACCGGAAGCGACTTTCTCCAAAAGTTTTTCCCTGGAAATTTCTATGAATTGCTTTTCTAATTTTTTGGATTTGAATTTATCTTTTTTTCCGGTTAGAAATCCTATGTTCAATTTAAAACCTTCAAGCAAAGAGGATACTTTTTTAAAATGTTGGGTAGCCAGAACTTCGGTCGGGGCCATAAAAGCCACTTGATAGCCACTTTTGGTGGTAGCGAGCGTAGCCATGGTGGCTACTACCGTTTTTCCGGATCCCACGTCACCTTCGAGAAGTCGGTTCATCGGGTAGGGCTTTTCCAAATCTTTAAGTATCTGCCAAGCGGCCTTTCTTTGAGCATCGGTTAATTCGAAAGGGAGCTCTTTTACGAAATCCTTAACGTATTCCATGTCTACCTCTATCGGAGTGGCCTTTTCTCTCTTTATAGCCATCTTTTTTCGTGTAGCGGCCAGCTGGATGAAAAAAAGGCGTTCGAAAGAAAGTCGCTCCCGGGCTTTTTTCATCTGCCTTTTACTTTCCGGAAAGTGAATTTTCTTGATTGCTTCACCGATCGGGAGCAGGGCGTAATCTTTAATTATTTTTTTCGGTAGAGTTTCCGGAAGAACGGGAGCCATCTTTTCCACCAACGGCTTCAAGACATATCTCAACCAACGGGAAGAAACCCCCTCGGTTTCCGGATACACGGGAACCAATCCGGCAGTGTGGATAGTCTCATCCTTTTCTTTTTCATAAGAGGGGTTTATAAATTGCAAACCTTCCCGTCCATAGGTCGGCTCGCCGGAGATATAGATTGATTGCCCCTTTTTTATGTTGTTTATCAGATAAGGTTGATAAAACCAAATTACTTTTATGGCTCCGGTGCCGTCTTCCAGTATGGCTTGAGTATAAGGGACTTTTTTTCGGCTTGTTTTTCCCGCTTCTATCGCTTTTACAGTTCCTTTAATGGTTGTAGATTTCTTTGGTTTTATAGATTTAATTTTAGTCAAAGAAGAAAAATCTTCATATCGGGCGGGGAAATGATATAAAAGATCTCCGACGGTTTTTATATCCATTTTTCGGAGTTTTCGCCTGTACTTCGGCCCTATTTTGGAGACTTTGTTTATCGAATCGGAAAGCTTCATAAGTTTTTTATTTTGTGCCCTCGAGAGGACTCGAACCTCTATCGCAAGCTCCGCAAGCTTGTGTTTTATCCGGTTAAACTACGAGGGCGGATTGGCTTAATTAATTTTACCACAAGTATATATTTTTTCCAGTTGAAAATAATCGAAATTATATTATACTTAATTTTAAGTGGGAGAGGTGCCAGAGCGGCCGATTGGGGCCCCCTGCTAAGGTGTTGTACCTTTATTGGTACCGAGGGTTCGAATCCCTCCCTCTCCGCATTTTGTTAGATACATAAAAGAAAGGAAAGGATATAAAGCGAAGGGTGGGGTGGTCGAGTGGCTTAAGGCAGCGGTTTTGAAAACCGCCAACCCTTACGGGTTCGTGGGTTCGAATCCCACCCCCACCGCATAAAAATCAGAATATTGAAAAATACGGTTAATTGAGATAGGGATAATTGACAAGAAAATACGATTGTCCTGAACTCTATGTAGTTCAGGGCCACCCCCACCGCACATTTTTCTATTTTACAACAGCGGTTGTTGCAAAAATAATTTTATTTCTTTATCATTAAAAAAGAGTTAATTTTGAAACATGCCCATATTTTCGAATAAAACTGAAAGATGTCTGGGGATAGACATCGGATCCAATACAATTAATATAGTCGAGCTTAGTGAAAATAGTAAAAAAGTATGGTTGAAAAATTACGGAATGGCAAAAATAAAAGAGATAACCGGAAAAAAAATCAAAGAAACGAAACACGATCCTTTTTCTCCTTTTGTTGATGAAATTGCGGAGACCATAAAGATAATTCTAAGAGAAGCTGGTATTAAGACAAAAAAAAGTTTTCTCGCTCTCCCCGATTTTAGCAGTTTTTTGATCTCCTTCGAAGTACCTAAAATGAAAAAAGAAGAAGTGGAATCGGCTATTCAATATCAAGCCAGACAAAGAGTTCCCCTACCTTTAAACGAGGTAACCTTGGATTGGAATCTTACGGATATAAGAGAAAAAGACGGTGAGGAAGTGCTGGATGTTTTTTTATTGGCCGTCCCAAATGAGACAGTTAGAACTTATAGAAGAATAGCGGAAAAGGCCGGACTTAAAGTGGGAGCCTTAGACGGTGAAATAATGGGGTTTTCAGAAATTTTCGGAAAAGAAGAGGAGGTGGTTATGGCTGTTAATATTAAACGTTGGAGCACTTCAGTCAACATCATTAATGATAAAAAACCAATGCAGAGCAGTAGTTTGAATGTCTCCCTTGACAACTTCAAGGAAAATGTTGCGAGTGTGACTGAGATTAGTTATAATCAAAACAACAAGAAAGAAGATTTGGAAAAATCTGATGAAAGGGTAAAAAGAGCGTTAGCGAACGAATTATTAAAAAAGGTTCAAGAAATTTACGAGACTTATACAACCAGCAAAGAAAGAAGAATTAATCAAATTATCCTTACCGGAAGGGGGGCTAAAATTAGAGAAATAGAGGAGGTTTTCAATGAAAATTTGGATACTGAAGTGGATATCGCAAATCCTTTTAAAAACATACACTATACCGCTATTCTTGAAGATTTATTAAAAGAAAGTGGACCGGACTTTTCGGTTGCTGCCGGGATGTCACTTTTGGGGTTACGTTCTTTAGAGAAATAAAAGCTTAATCATGGCCATAGAAATAAAACCTAAAAAAGAAAAGAAGGTTAAACTGTCAAGTTCTTTTAATGCTTTGTTTTATTTTTCAATAATAATTTTTCTACTTTCTTTAAGTAGTTATGTTTTTGTCTCCCAGTGGAATAGAGAGGTAAAAGCTCGTCTTGATGAAAAAGAGCAGCTCTTGGAAAACCTGAGAGCGGAGTCGGATTTTCAGGAGAACAGAGACTTTATAGAAGATTATCGAACAAAGATGAATAATTTCCAAAACTTGTTTTGGGGAAGAAACTCTTTTTCTACCTTTTTCAAGACCTTGGAAGAAGCAATACATCCACTTGTTTTCTTTGAAGTTATAGATATAGATGCGGTGAGTAGAGAGCTCAGAATAGATGGTAGAGCATATAATTTAGAAGCTTTAGAGCAGCAATATAATATTTTAAAAAACCTAAAGGTGGAAAGAGAGTTCATAGGATGGGTTAGAGAAATGCAGGTTGAAGAGAAAGAAGAAGACACACTATTGCTTAGATTAGACCAGGTTCCGGTTTATAAAAATCCGGTAAGTCAAGATGAGATAGGAATTATTGATGCTGATAAATTTGGCGGGAAAGAGAATGTAGAAATTAATTATTTTCAGAAAATTACTCCCGAAGATTATGAGCTTCAATCTGTCGACAGAGATTCAACCGACAATTTCTTAGCTCATGGATGGTATGAGGTGCTGGCAATAGAAGAAATAGCTCCCTTTGAAGAAGTGGAGCTTGTCGAGATGGGGCGCATGGATGGTGATTTTGAGGTTGATTTTGAATTTAATATTAAGGTTGATTCAGTTATATTTAAACCATAAATCATGAAACGTATTATAATAACTATAATTTTATTTCTCGGGTTTCTCGGAATTTTTTTCGGATTGACTTGGCAGGAGTACCAAGAGTTAAAAAATAATTTGGCAACAAGCAGGGTAAGACAAACGGATATAGATAATAAAATAAATTATAGTTTGGGGATGGAAGAGATTACTCGAACTCTAAAAAGAGATTACGAACAAGAAGACGAAAAACTTGCTGCCAGCTTGCCTGATGATCACTACGTTCCTTCTCTCCTTTCAAACATGGAAGACATTTCCAGAGCCTCGGGAATGGCAATCGATCATTTTGGCGGTTTTGACGTTCATGAATATGAAGAAGCTCCTCATTTAAATAGAATTGAGCTTGACATAGCTCTCCAAGGAGGATATGAAAACTTTAAATATTTTACGTCCGGTCTTGAAAGCTTATCCAGAACAGTTAGTTTGAGAGAAATAAGAATAGAAAGAACACAGGCGGAAAACGGTGCAGCACTTGATTATAGTATTATTATTGATACTTTTTCATATTGAATATGACAAAAAAAGAAAAAAATAAAGAAGACATAAGGCATTTTTACGCAATAGTAGTAATAACTTTGGTAATAGTGGGCTTTTCCGTTTGGCAGATATTTTTTACCGACCCACAAGTTTTTATTGAATCAAACCCACAATTAGAAAGGGTTCCCAGAATCAACTTTACATTATTTGACAGTCACATATATCAACGCCTTGATCTCTTTGAGAGAGGAGATGATCTTTTTCCCGAATGGAAAACGGCTGAGAAAAAAAATCCGTTCGCTTCTCCGGAGATACCGACTGATGACAATATCTTTGATTGGTGGAAAGTGTTTGGGTTTCAATTTATTATCGAGGAAGGAGAATTGAAAGGGGAAAGGCCTGATTTAATTGACGGACAAGTCGTTCCGGATTTGTATATTTTTGAAGGCAGGAATTATAAAATTAAATGGATTGATGATACGAAAGGCAGTTTTGAGATCAGAAATGACTTCGGTGAAACTATTTTAACTGAAGCGGATGGTCTTTTGGAGTTTAGGGCTGATAGAGAGATGTCCTTTTATACTTATTCAGGAGACGGTGTTGAAGCGGAAGGAAAATTATTTATTGTGACGGATGAAGAAATAATTGAGCCCGAAAGAAAAGGACGAGAAGATGAAGACGAGGCTTTTGAAATATCTTATGAAGAGAAACTGGAAGAAACAGAGGATCTTCTGGAAGATTCTTTTTTTGAGTTTGTGGAAGAAAAAGAGTTAAATGTTCAACAATTCGGTTCGGAAATTGCAGACAAGCTTGCTGAAATACACTTTGAAGCGAACGATTATTTTATGCAGATAGTCGATGAATATGAGCAAGATGAGCTCACGGAAGAAGAAGCAGTAAAAAGAATGGAGGAAATAGATGAATTGATTACGGAAGAAGTTAATCTCTTATTCAATTAATTTTAAATAAAATGAAAGGGTTAATAGACACTTTGGAAAAACGAGAGATAATCAATAAGAAAAAAGCGATATCTTTAAAGAGAGAAACACAAAGCACCGGAAAGAAAGAAGAAGAGGCTATCTTGGAAGATATAGAGCTTGATGTGTCGGAAAAAGAGCTTTTCAAAATAAAAAGCGGGCTTTTGAATGTCCCTTTGCGGCATGATATTAATATTGATAAGCTGGGTAGCATCTTAACTGATATAGCTAAACTGATTCCTAAAGAATCTGCGGAACACTACAAAATAGTTCCGATAAACAAAAAGGACGACAAAATTGTCATCGGTATGGTTTATCCGAAAGATTTGAAAGCACAAGAAGTGTTGAGATTTCTCTCCAGAAGAGGAGATTTCTCTTATGAGGTTGTCTTAATTACACCGAGTATATTTGAAGAGATTCTCAATGAATATGAGAAATTGAGAAGAGGGGCTGGAGCTGCTTTGGGTCAAATAAAAGAAGAAGAAGAAGTGGAGGAAGGAGGAAAAGCGGATGAAGACGAAGCCGATGAAGAAGAAATGGCGGAACAAGCACCAATAGTAAGAGTTGTTTCCGTTATTTTAGAAGATGCTTTTGAAGGAGGGGCTTCCGATATACATATTGAACCCGGAAGAGATAAGCTGGAGGTCAGATTTAGGATAGACGGTGTTTTGCATTCCTCGCTTATTTTACCCAAAAAGATACACAGGGCAGTAGTTGCCAGGGTTAAAATACTTTCCAATTTAAAAATTGAAGAAAAAAGATTACCGCAGGACGGTCGGTTTTTCTCCGAATTCGAAGGAAAAGAAATTGATTTCAGAGTTTCTACTATGCCGACGACTTTGGGAGAGAAAGTAGTTCTCAGAGTTCTTGATCCGGAAGAAGGCATGATGGAAATTAATCAATTGGGGATGAGAAAGGGGGCTGAAGAAAAAACAACCAAAGGAATCAACCAACCCACGGGGATGATGCTTGCCACCGGACCTACGGGATCCGGTAAAACTACTACGCTTTATTCTCTCCTTAGAACTTTAAACACGGAAGAAGTCAATATCGTTACCTTGGAAGATCCGGTTGAATATTTTATTTCCGGTGTAAATCAGTCTCAAGTGAAACACAGCATAGGGTATGATTTTTCCAATGGCCTTAGACAGATTCTAAGACAAGACCCGGATATTATTATGGTGGGTGAGATACGTGATGAAGAAACAGCCGAATTAGCGGTTCATGCAGCACTTACCGGTCACATTGTTCTTTCCACTTTGCACACCAATGATGCCCTCGGAGTTATTCCGCGACTTGTTGATATGGGAATAGAACCGTACTTACTTCCTCCGTCTTTGAATGTGGCGATTTCTCAAAGATTAGTGAGAAGACTTTGTGATTGTAAGAAAGAAACCGTTCCGAAGGAAAGCATAAAACGAATTATTAAAAATGAATTAGAGTCAATTCCCTCCCATAAAAGGAAAAAATTTAGTACGTCCAATATAAAAGTTTACGAACCGGTAGGTTGTGATAAATGTGGTAGGTCCGGATATAAGGGAAGAGTTGGTATTTTTGAAGTGCTCGAGATGACCGATGAGTTAGCGGAGATAGTTTTAGAAAATACGGGAGAAAGCCCTTTGAAAAAACAAGCTCGTAAACAGGGCATGCTTACTATGAGACAGGATGGCATTTTAAAAGCTTTGGAAGGTGTAACTTCGGTGGAAGCCGTATTAAAAGCTACGAAAGAAGCTTGAACGTGATAATTAAGATTACACAATGAAGAAAAAAAAGAGATTAGAGAGGCTTATAACTTTAACAAAAAAGATGGAAGCTTCGGATCTGCATATTTCCGCGGGTCATTTTCCGATAGTCAGAATAGATGGAAAATTAAAAAAGTTGAGAAATGAAAAAAAGATAGACAGAGAAGAAGCGAAGATGATCGCTTTTCAAATGATGAATGAGACGAAAAAAGAAATCCTGGAAACCAATAAAGAAGTTGATTTTTCGTACTCTTCGATAGATGGAGATCGTTTCAGGGTAAATGTTTTTTACCAAAGAGGAAAAATTTCTTCTGCTCTGAGACGGGTTCCGAAAAACATTAAAACGGTTGAAGAGCTGAACTTGCCGGTAAAGTTATATGACTTTGCGAGTGCTCAACAAGGACTGGTCCTTGTAACCGGACCGGCTTCGCACGGCAAATCAACCACCTTGGCTGCTTTAATAAATAAAATAAATAAGACCAGGTTTGAACACATCGTAACCATCGAAGATCCGATTGAATACGTTTTCGAGAGTGATAGATCTCTTATAGATCAAAGAGAAGTAGGACAAGATGCCGTCTCTTTTGCCGGGGCTTTGAAGTCCGTATTTAGACAAGACCCGGATGTTATGATGGTGGGTGAAATGAGAGATCCGGAAACCATTGAGACAACCATAACTGCCGCTGAGACGGGACACTTGGTCTTTTCTACTCTTCACACTAATTCTGCAAGTCAAACGGTTCATAGAATAGTGGATTCATTCCACGCCAACCAGCAAAAGCAAATCAGAGCACAACTTTCAGCCTCTCTTTTAGGTATAGTTTCGCAAAGGCTTGTTCCCAGAAAGAATGGAGGTCTTATTCCCGCTTGTGAGATTATGATAAATAATTCCGCTGTCTCTAATCTTATAAGGGAGGGAAAAATTCATGAGCTTGATACGGCCATCGGAACTTCTTCCGAAGAAGGAATGATAACCTTGAATAGGTATTTAGCTAATCTAATTGGAGCGGGTGAAATAACGAAGGAAGATGCTCTTATTTTTTCTTCAAATTCGAAAAGCCTTAAAAAGTTAATTGAATAACATGCAGTTTCATTATCGAGCAAAAACAGAAGGAGGGGAAATGGAAACCGGCTTTATTGAGGCTGACTCGGAAGGAGAAGCATTGATTAAGCTCCAGAATCGAGACTTGTATGTTCTTTCAGTAGAAAAGAAGAAGGTTCCGTTTTATAAAAAGAAGTTTGATTTTGAATTTTTTGAAAGAATTACGGATTCCGATATAATTTTGTTTTCCAGGCAGCTCGGAATTTTACTCGATTCGCAAATCGGAATGGTAGAATCACTCCAGGTTTTGTCCAAGCAAACTGAAAAGAAGGTTTTTAAGAGAAAAATAGATGATATAATTGACAGAGTAAGAGAAGGGGAGCCGCTTTCTGCTGCCTTGAAAGAGCACAATGATGTGTTTTCTGATTTTTATATAGGGGTAATAAAATCCGGTGAAGCTTCCGGTGATCTTTCTCAGTCTTTTAAATATTTAGAAAGTCATCTTGAGAGAAATAGTCAGTTTAAAAAAAAGTTAATCGGAGCGATGATGTACCCGCTTTTTATTATTTTAGTTTTCGGTTTTATTGTCCTTTTTCTCTTGGTTTTTGTTATACCGGATATTGTTGAAATGACAGAAGAGTTGGAGGTGGAGATGCCCTTCATTACTCAGATTGTAATAAGCATATCCGACTTTGTTATCGCTTGGGGTTGGCTTGTAGCTTTGCTTCTTATTGGAGGAGTAATTGCTTTTTTCAGGTTTATAAAAACGAAAGGAGGCAAGAAGATTTTTGATAAAACGATACTGAAGATTCCGGTTTTAGGAAAATTTTTCAAAAAAGTTTATATCACCTATTTTACGGAGAGCATGTCTACGCTAATCTCCAGCGGACTTGATGTTGTCAAAGCTTTGGAAGTTACTGAAAGTATCGTTAAAAATACGGTTTATGAAGAAATCGTTGCTGAAATCGGAAGAGATGTAAAAGAAGGAAAGGAGATCAGTTCTTCTTTAAAAAAGCACCCAAAATACTTCCCACCGCTTGTTACTCAAATGATAATCGTTGGAGAAAAAACCGGTCGTATGGAGCAGGTTTTAGATGGTGTGGTTACATTCTACAGAGACCAAGTTGAAAGAACCATGGAAACATATATCAAGATTGCCGAACCGGTTTTAATTATTTTTCTCGGTATGGCGGTTGGGGGTTTGATAATATCAGTTTTATTACCTATTTATAATATAGGAATGGGAATGTAGGCTTGTTGACTTAAAATATATCTTCCAGTATACTTTTAGAAAGGTAGTAAAAAATTAAAAAGGTTAAAAATTAATTGTTAAAATTATGATGAAGAAGAAAAAAGGTTTTACATTAATTGAACTGCTTGTTGTAGTAGCTATTATCGGAATTCTTGCCGGTATTGCTTTTATATCTATTAGTGGAGCTCGAGAAGCGGCTTTCGATACTCAAATAAGATCGGAGCTTGGACAAATAAGAAGCAATGCGGAGCAATATTATTATAATAACGAGGGAAGCTATACTGGCTATGATGAACCCGGAACCGCTTGGGATGACATTGCTGATGATCTACCCAACTGTAGTGCTGCTATTCATGATGAAGAGGGATACGAAAACCCCGATCAGTATCAAATAGAGATTGAAAGTGGTGATTATGCTCAAAGCTACATGGCCTGGGCTGCACTTTGTGCCGAGTCCGAAGAAGATGTTGTGTATTATTGCATTGACAGCGATGGGAACGCCGGAGAGACGACTGATCCTCCACCTGCCCAAACAGAAATAGTTTGTCCTGTGGATTAGGAATAATATAAAGTGATGCTGTTGACAGTCTTTGAAGGAATTTTATTGATTAAATTGCTTTGAAATTGCTTAAAACAGATAACAAAAATAACCGTCGGTGATGTTGAGCGGTTGTGTTTGAAAAAGAAATATCAGTTAAAAGCCCCCATCCGCCAGATGAGGGGCTTCTTTATCCATAATGAATCTTGCTTTTTATTCATTTATCTTCATTTTGGGAACTCTTTTCGGCTCTTTTTTGAATTGTGTCATTCACAGGCTGAAAACGGGTGAGACTTTGGGAGGAAACTCTTATTGTCCTTCTTGCAAGCACAAGCTTTCCTTTTTTGATTTGATTCCCGTCTTTTCCTTTTTATTTTTAAAAGGAAAGTGTCGTTATTGTCGTCAAAAAATTTCTATTCAGTATCCCTTGGTTGAAATTATTACCGGTATTGTTTTCTTGATTACTTTTTTAAATTATCCATTGTTTTTTACCCCCACCGCCATAATTTCTCTCGGTTTGCTTCTTTCCATTTTTTTACTTCTGATTGTCGTTTTCGTTTATGATTTAAAACATTATATAATTCCCAATAAAATAATCTATCCGGCTTTGTTTTTAGCGTTTGCTCATCACTTATTTCGTGTAGAAACTCTTATCAGCTGGGAGTTTTTAAATGTATTGGCTTCCGGACTGGCTACTTTCTTGTTTTTTTTCAGTATCTACATTTTAACTAAAGGAAAAGGAATAGGATTCGGAGATGTCAGATATGCCGGTTTTATGGGCCTGTTTTTGGGATTTCCCGACATTTTGGCCGGCCTGTTTTTTTCCTTTCTCATAGGTGCTATAATTGGAATAGGATTAATAATTTCCGGAATAAAAGGACGAAAGGACATGGTTCCCTTCGGACCCTT
>PWHM01000093.1 GCA_003554915.1 Candidatus Nealsoniibacteriota bacterium | reverse complement strand
CCGCCTGCGGCAGGTTTTGCATCGGCGCATTTTTTCTGTGCTGGGTTTGGTGCTGGATGAATCCGTTGTCGGAATGGTTTCGGCCCTCACTCTGGGAATTCGCAGCGGCATACCCCAGCCGCTGGTTGAAGATTTCCGGGCCGTGGGTCTGGGGCACCTGTTGGCAGTATCTGGTATGCATCTGGGGATAGTGGGTCTGGGGTTGGTGCATCTTTCTGGATTGATAGTTTCGAAGGCAAAGGTGACCTTCGTGGTCATTCCCGCCCTGGTCGTGTACTGTCAGCTGGTGGGCAGCAGGCCGTCGATCTGGCGTGCTGCTGTGGTCTTTTCCGCCTGGATGTTGTCGCGGCGAATGTCGCGCCGCGTCGATTCACTCAATATTTTGGGCGGGGCTGCCGTGCTGCTTCTGGCTGCGAATCCGGGCACTTTGTTCGATGTTGGGTTTCAGCTGTCGTTCGCTGCCTGCTGGGGTCTGGTGTGTATTGCTCCCCGGATAGCTGCTTTGGTGTCTTGTGACCGCGACGACATTTCCTTGTCCTGGCCGGCCGCAGTTTTTGCCGCATCATCTGCAGCATATATCACAACCGCTCCACTACTACTTCATCATTTCGGTGAGTGCTCGCCCTGGGCACTGTTGGTCAATCCCCTGTTCATTCCTTTTCTGGCTCCGGTGCTGACGGGTGCGTGGGTGGCGGCACTGTGGGCCCTGCCGGGTTTATCAGCTGTTGTTCCGTTTGGTGCCACCCGGCCGCTGGCCCTGCTCATAGGGACGGTTCGGTGGCTGGCAGGTTCATTTTCTCAGTACACAGCTGCTCCTGGTACCCTTACAGTGTTGTTTATTTATGCCTCCATATGGGCTTTGTTTCCCCCGCCCGCCGCTGCTTCTTTGCAGGATTGTGCGGTGAGGCTGCGGGCGAAAAAGCTGCGTTATGCATCAATTGCAAAAATGACACTTCTGTGGCTTTTTGTGTCTTGGCTGGTGATAACAGCCCCCGGCCTGGGGAGCGGGTTGGTCCGGGTCACATTGTTTGATGTCGGGCAGGGTGACTGCATTCTGATCGAGGAACCACAGGGAGGCACGCTGCTGATTGACACCGGCCCGCCTGACTGGCGTGGTGGTTCCGTCCTGCACCGGGAGGTTTTACCTTACCTGATGCGCAGAAGGATTCAATCCATTGATCATTTGATCCTTACTCATAGCCATCTGGACCACATCGGGGGAACAGACGACCTCATGCGGGAAGTACGGGTGGAGAATTTGTGGCTGGCAGGAGCGGATCTGGGTCGACGCTCAGAGGGACCCTGCCCGGAAGTCTGGGGTCGGTGGGCGGATGAATACGACGGCAGTCTTCGATGGGTACGCGCTGGGGACGGCGCCCAAATTGGCCGCCTCAATCTGGAGGTGATCTGGCCTACCGAAGAGGTGGGCTCCCATCTCGATCTCAATGAGCGCAGTGTGGCAGTGCGCGTCAGTTATGGAGAGTGGACGCTGCTGGCAATGGGAGAT
This sequence comes from Candidatus Nealsoniibacteriota bacterium, assembly GCA_003554915.1. Classification (GTDB taxonomy): domain Bacteria; phylum Patescibacteriota; class Minisyncoccia; order Minisyncoccales; family PWPS01; genus PWPS01. The sequence goes on along the minus strand of PWHM01000093.1, from coordinate 1,004 downwards.
GTTGAAGGGTTGGGCGAACACATGTTGACGCACCAGCTGCGGGGGCAGCTGTCAGCATCCGTACTGAAAGTTGGTCATCACGGAGGATCCCGCTCGACTGGGTCTGATTTCCTGAAGGAAGTCAGACCTCAGTTTGCATTGGTTCCCGTCGGCAGAAATCCGTACGGAATGCCCTGCGAGGGAACCCTCGGGAGACTAAAAGCGGCCGGTGCGCGCGTTTTGACCAGCCAGAGGGATGGTGGGATCATCCTTCACACCGATGGAACCCGCTGTTGGCTGCAGACCATGCTTCCGGCAGCAGCTGATTGAATTGTCGTCTGCTGGGAAGGAACTTGCACTTCTATGCGGAAAATAACTTGTAGTGTGGTGCTTGCACAGCTGCATTTTCTGAAAGGAGGAGAGGCGGTTGGGCCATGGCCCGCCGCGCATTATGTCCAAACCGCAGTTTGAATTTTCCACCTATTACACTTACGACGAGATTACCGAAGAAATTCATAGTCTATGTGATGAGTACCCTTCGCTGGTATCTGTAAAATCTATCGGCAAAAGCCATGAAGATCGTGACGTTTGGCTGGTGACTGTAACCGACTGGGAAACGGGGTGTCCTGACAGCAAACCAGCTCACTACCTGGACGCCAACCATCATGCCGGTGAGGTCACTGGGTCCATGGTTGCCCTTTATCTCATCCGCTACCTGCTGAGCAATTACGGTAGGGATGAACATGTCACCCGGCTGATGCGGCATTTTACCCATTATGTGGTTCCGCGGGTGAGCCCGGACGGCTCAGAGAAATATCTCACCACTGCGCAGTCTCTCCGCTCCAGCGTTCGCCCGTGGCCGAAAAATAGGGCCACCGACGGGCTGCAGCCGGAGGATATCAACGGGGACGGACTGATCCTGCAGATGCGTGTTCCCAACCGGGACGGCGCCTGGAAGATATCCGATCAGGACCCACGATTGATGGTCCGTCGGGAGCCGGATGAAGACGGTGGCGATTACTATG
>PWHM01000116.1 GCA_003554915.1 Candidatus Nealsoniibacteriota bacterium | reverse complement strand
ATTCTCTTAGCGCACCGATCACCGGATTTTTGATCAATGCTTTTGCCGGTAATAAAATTGAGGGATTTGCGGTGATGAAGGGTACCGGAACCCTTATGATCTTCCCGGTGATCGCACTGATCTTTACCGACGCCAAGGAGTTTATATTCTCCTTCGTTCCCGGATTCTGGCCGGCAAAGGCGATCAGCGTCCTGTTTCGGGGGGAAGGGGTGCTGAATCTTTCCTACGAAATGTACCTTATCATCGGGCTTTTTTATGTGCTGGTATTAAATTTTGTGGTCTATCGTATTTTTGTGAGAAGAACCCGCCTGTAATGGGTATAAGAAAGGCTAAGGACAAAATATGAATGGAACAGCGAAAACCTTGAGGAGGGGAAGCAATGAACAGAGAAAGGAAAGAAGAAAGAAAAGAATCAAACCTGGGCAAGGGGATGAAGGAAATTTCCTTAGGGGAAATGGAAGGGATCAAAATCGGTCATAGCCAAAGCAAAGAGGGGGGCACCGGCTGTACCGTGGCCTTGTTTGAAAAGGGGGCCGTGGCCGGGGTGGATGTTCGGGGCGGAGCTCCGGGAACCCGGGAAACGGATCTGTTAAAATCCGAAAACCTGGTGGATACCCTCCACGGAATCCTCCTTTCCGGGGGGAGCGCCTACGGCCTGGACGCCGCCGCGGGAGTGATGGCCTATCTGGAGGAGCAAAACATCGGTTTTGACGTGGGGGTGGGGAAAGTCCCCATCGTCCCCGGGGCGGTGCTCTTTGATCTGCCCCTGGGAAGTCCCAAGGTGCGACCGGACAAAGCCATGGGCTACGCCGCGGCTACCGTTGCGGCACAAAACGCTGGAAAAACCATACCCCAAGGCACCGTGGGGGCGGGCACCGGAGCTGCCGTAGGAAAGATCCTGGGCATGGACTATGCTATGAAGGGAGGCATCGGCCCCTACGCCGTGGAAGTCGCCGGTGTGAAAGTCGGAGCCCTTGTGGCGGTCAACGGTTTCGGCGATGTGGTGGAGAACGGAGAAATCCTGGCAGGGGTCTATGATCGAAAGAATCAGGTGTTTCTCCGGACGGAAGGGGTGATGGTTCAGGGGATGTACGACAAACCCTTTAACGGCAATACCACCATCGGTCTTGTGGTCACCAACGGAAAGTTTTCCAAACCCCTAATGAATAAAATCGCCTCCATGGCCCACAACGGGTATGCCAGGGCCCTTTCTCCCAGTCATACCATGGTGGACGGGGACACCATCTTTGCCGCCGCCACGGGAGCCGTGGAAGCGGACCCCAGCCTGGTAGGTCACCTGGCAGCCCTGGCCATGGAACGGGCGATTCATCGGGGGATCAAAGCCGCCACATCCCTGCATGGGGTACCGGCCTATGGGGATCTGAATCGTTTCTGAAGATTATTCAATAACAAACAGCGGTAAAGAAAATAAATATCAAAAAAAGAAAAAAAGTACCCGAAAAAGAAATCATCAGTAATTTTTCAGTAAAAAACAGGGAATAGGAGGAATAAACCATGGTTTCGATTATTACCGACAGTTCTTGTGATTTACCGAAGGAAGTATTAAAGGCATACAACATTCAGGTGGTACCCTTAAAAATTATCATCGACGGCGTGGAGTACGTGGAGCTTCAAGACATCACCGCTAAGGAGTTCGGGGAAAAGATGACGGCCTCGGGGACCCTTCCCAAGACCTCCCAGCCCTCTCCCGAGCGCTTTCGGGACGCCTTTGAGAGCGCCCTGGAGAAAAAGTCGGAAAAAGACGCTCCGGAAATTCTTTGCCTGACCATTTCCTCACAGCTCAGCGGCACCTATCAATCCGCCTGCTTGGGAAAGGATCTGGTAAAAGACAATGGGAACATTACAGTGTTCGACACCCTGGGGGGCTCCATCGGCCACGGACTGCAGGTGGTAAAGGCGGCGGAGATGGCCGCGACGGGGGTGTCCTTGGAAGAGATCATCGACGCCCTGGAAAGACACCGGGAGGAAATGAACATTTTCATCTTGCTGGACACCCTGGAAAACATCGTAAAAGGGGGGCGACTGGGACGAGTGCAGGGCGCCGTGGCGGGAATGTTGAATATTAAAATCCTTTTGGAGGGTGTCGAGGGAAGAGTGGAGCTGTTGGAAAAAAGGCGGGGCCGGAAAAAAATTACCGAGCGGCTCTTTGAAATCGTCGATGACCGGCGAGGGGATTTTTCCCAGAAGGTCTTTGGAATCACCCATGTCAACAATGAAAAGGATGCCCTGGTACTGAAAGAGGAAATCATCCGCCGCTTCGAACCCCAGGACGTGATCATTTATGAAATGGGCGGCACCATGGGGACCTATGCGGGAGAGGGGGGCATGATCATCTCCTTTTAGCCTTAGGACTGCCGTAGTTCCAGGTTCCAAGAGCTCTTCCGCGGATACTCAGGCTTCCCCCGGGTTTTGCTAAAGCCCTCGGTCTTAAGGCGGAGAAGGGAAAAGTCTCCAGGCGGTTATCATCGGCGGAGGTTTTCGATAGAATGGAAT
>PWHM01000054.1 GCA_003554915.1 Candidatus Nealsoniibacteriota bacterium | reverse complement strand
GAACTTACCCTCCTTTGCCTCAGACAGGCAAAGAAGGCAGTAACGGCAAGACAGAAGAAGAGGAAGAAAAAGAAGGACAGAAAAGAAGACAAAATAAAAAATATTTTTTTCTTTTCTCTTTTAGAAGAAGATACAAGAATAAGATATAAACAATTTCAAACCGGCATAATTAAGACATATTCAGATTGGCGCTCACACCTAAAAGGCACATTTTCGTGGAAGTGGAACCATTTGTTATGAAGGAAACGATGAAGAGTCCGACCGTGACGGTTTCTCCCCCAGCGGGGCTGTCCGAGGAGCAACTTGCGGAATGGACAAAGCGCAGAGCTGAGCAGGAATACCAGTCAAGATTGGAGACACAGAAAGCAAAGTTAGTTCCGGCGTTTCGAGAGCCTCGGGCGGTCAAGCTGCTTCAGTTACTTAAGCAGAAGTCTCATACCGGGGAGTCATTGTACAAGATCTATGAATTGGCGGAGGGGCATCCTTCCCAAAGGAAGACTTTCCAGAATCAGTACGGGATATCTGACTTTGATTTCAAGCGTTTTGCGGACGTAGTCCATAACCCTGTAGTGTCGGGATCGCTTGCGCGGCATGCCTACGAAGACACGCCAAAGACATCTAACCCGATGTCGATGGAAGAGGCACGGTCATTCGTGGTCGGGTTAGCGATGCGTTGGCTGGAGTCCCTCAGGGAGTGATGTACACGGCGGCGAGCCAGCTTACCGCAAGCCCACGTTATCGCACAACAATGTGCTGCACGCCGGACTGGCTCCAGCTTCGCTTCCGCCAGCCGGTGAACACCCTAATTTGCATAAAAAGAGGCAGATGTGAAAAAAGATTTAGTTGAATTTATACTCTATGACCAAATTGTGAAATTTTTCTCTGGCATAGAGATATCATTTGAAGAAGATTCAGGAAATCAAAGGAAACTTGTATCATGCTTGCCTGGAGGCTCTAAAATAGGAATCCTTTGTGACGAGGGTGGACGATTTGTTGTTTACAGAGCACAAACTTTTGAACCTAACGAGACAAAAATTATCAGAGATGTGTTTCATATAGCGGGCGATTATGAAAAACTTGATGAACAAATTCAAAAGTATTTAATATCGAACACTGTTAGCAGGGTTATAGCAAAATCTATAGTTGATGACGACGACTCCAATAAAATATTGAAAGTAGCCAGATTTATAGAAACACTAGAACGTTGGTCAGGAGAAACATATGAGGGTCATAGGATAGCTGTATCTATTGGAATTGATATGAATGACATTGATTCAGACGGTCCAACGTTTGAAGAATATACCAAGAACGATTTTTCAAAAGTATTGACAAATGGTTATGATACATTGGTTGAGTTTTCTGTTGGAAATAATTTTATTGGATATCAAACGCTTAACATCTCACCAGAAATTCACAACTCACCTTTCCGCTATACAACATTTTCAAAATATACTGAAGGAAACAATAAAATCGCCCTTGTGTTAAACAGAAATGGCGAGATATTAATTTTTAAATCTGGAAACCTTTTTTTTGCCAAGAGAAGAGGGGATTGGAGGCTATTCGCCTATAACTCAGTATTAAGGCAATTGGCGTTTAAAAGCAGGAAACTTGATAGAAAATTGATGGAAAGCCTTTATGAGTCAATACTTGACGTTTCATTTGCACGTACTGGTGCTTGTATCGGGATAGTTCAGCAATCAAAATATAAAACATTCTCTAATGATGAACGAGTTAATGACTCAGATTATTTCGGTAAAAATGAATCTGACAAAACCAAGGTGTTATTAACGGCCATAAATAATGCTACATTTCAGAGCACTGATAGAAGATTGAGGCAAGAAATTCTCGGCATTGATGGTGCAGTAGTTCTTAATGCTACAGGAAAATTCATTTCAGCAGGGGCGATACTTAAATTGGAAGCAGGGTCAGACGGAGGTGCGCGACTTGCGGCAGCGAAAACCCTAAAAGATTATGGACTTTCTGTGAAAATTTCTGCCGATGGTGAGATAAAAGTTTTTAATCAAAACAGTTCTTTTTCATTTGGATAAAAATGCCAACTATGCCTTGCACTCGGATAGCTATTCTGCTGCGCTTTATCGCCAACGGTGAAGGCCACATTATACATCCAAACAAACAGAACTTCATCCTTATACAGATACACAACACTACCAAACCAAACCAAAGGCACATTCCATGACTCCAAGCAAAAAGGGCGGGGGGAAGAAGGAGATTGAATCCTACCGGCATGAGGACAAGGAGCGGGTGAATAATCCGCCTGTAGGCCTGGTGACTCCGGATACTGACCAGGACAGCGGCAAGAAGGCCTATGCTTATGATCCCCATCTGGACCCGCAGCTGGTCTGGACTGATTAAATTTTTGAAACTTGAATAAGAGTGTCTTATGAATCAAGAGATGCAAAATCTTTTGGACAGGTTGCTTGAATTTCGGGACAAGAGAGATTGGGCACAGTTTCATACTGCCAAGAACCTGGCTATATCTATATCGTTAGAAGCT
>PWHM01000117.1 GCA_003554915.1 Candidatus Nealsoniibacteriota bacterium | reverse complement strand
ATCGGCATCCTCTGGGTGATCCTGAGGCGACGGTTTGCAATGCAAACCCTCTCTGAGAATCACCGTCATAGCCTCTGTACGGGTCATATTCCACGTTTCCGCGAACTCGTCTATTCCCTCTGCGACGTTGGGCGGGACTCGTGCGCTGACGTTCACTTTCGCCATGTGACAACAACCACGTATACGCCCGGTTTAAAGCTTTCCAGAGCCTCTACCCCCGGTCCAGAAATCGGCGTCCAGACGCTTGACACCGGTTTGACGCCACGTTTGGAATCCAAACGATACAGAGCCTCTACCCGGCGTATACGCATGGGTCCCCCGTGCAAAGTCCACGGACACCGCCGGAAACGTCGAACTCGGCCGTCTCAGAGCCTCTACGGGCCGTGCGCGTCTTATATATCTACTCCTCTGAGGTACTGTACATGTACCCCCTTAAAGGGGGTACATGTACAACTGTGGGCTGGGTGTCCCAGCCGGTCACGATTAGCAACGCTAACCGGACTGTGGGCGTGGGCTGTGGGCGACGCTGGCGGGCCTGTGCGGGCCGTCAGCAGTCACGACCGGCGCGCCGGTGGATCGACGCCCGACCTCCCCGCGATCCGCGTCAGGGCCTGTCCTCCGGTCGTCGGGTCGCAGTACGACGGCTCCCCGCCCGACACCCGGCAGATCGAGGACGCCGACCACTCGCTCCCCTCGTCCGTCTCGCGCCACTCGTCCACCACGTCACCCCCGCGAGAATCCGGGTTTAAGCCCGTCTCGCGCCGGAATTGCTCTTTCCCCATCAACTCGTGCGCCCCGTTCGAGAAGTCCACCCGCCGCGTCCCCGTCGCCCAGCACGTCGCGTAGAACATCTGTTCGGAAACCGGCCGCTCGGTGGGTTCTTCCCCGAAGATTCCGATGTATTCGCTGATGTAGCTCCCGAGGTTCTCCACGTCGTCGTTCACGCTCACCGCATCGCCCAGATTCGCCTCCGTCAGGCCGTGAGCCTCCGATCCTGCCGGGCCGACTTCCCCCACGTACGACCGCATCACCGGCCGGAAGTCCTCCGCCGTCACCGGCTCCCCGTCGAGGACGAACACCGCCACGTGCATGTGACCGTAGCCGGACTGGTGCGGTTCCCACACCTTCGCGTACTCCCAGTTCCGGCCGCTCAGGACCTGATGAAGCTGTTTCCGGGCGGTGTCCCACCCGTCGGCTATGTCCCGCATGTGATCGGCCGGGCACCGACGCCCGCCCTCGGCGTTCTCGTTCGACGCCGAGAACGTCAGGATCGACGTAGTCAGAGCCTGAGCGTACCGTTTCACTCCACGCTCAAAGTCCTTTATCTTGGCGTAGTACCGCTTCCCGTATCGCGGCTGAAAGCTGTTCTCAAGCCTGCTACGGGCCGTTTCGCCGTCCTTCTCGAACTCCATGTGCATGTTCCGGTAGTCGTCGTACCACTCCCGCCACTCGTTCAGCACGGAGTAGACCGGCCGAGCCTGCGGTTCTCCGTCGATCAGGTGGACCGCCTCGTCTCGGAGGCCGCGCCCCTCCTCGACGGAGATCGGGCGGTAGGGGGTGCCGCCCGGTAGGTCGGACGGCGGTATGTCCAGATCGCGCCGCTCACCCACCCGAGACCCCTCTTGACGGTTAGTCTTGGAAGGCCGAGAGTCAGCCAGACGGGGGGGCCTATCGGCCGCTTCGCGGCCTCGATCGCCGTCACCTGGGGCGCTCGACGAACTCACCGCCACCACCTCGCGGCATCAGCCGGGTGGCTCGATCCTGCGCGTGACGAGCTGCCGCTCGTCGCTCGGGCCTCGCCGCTCGACCAGCTCCGCGCCAGCCCACCGCCCACCGCCCACCGCCGGCGTCGTTCCGACCTCCCCTCCGGTCGGTCGGTGGCGCGCCGGGCGCCGTTCGGACCGGGTACGCCGGTCCTCACGGACCGCAAGGTCGCCCGCCGCTTGCGGTGGTTGTTACGCCCCGTAACATGAGCGAGAAGGCCGTACTCGGCCGTCTCGGCGGGGTATACCGGCCGTCTGGGTTCACCGTAAACGGTTTGCCGACGGCGCGAGAAGGGTAGGACACGGAACCTGCGCACCAAGCAGTTCCACCCGGACAGGGCCGCTGGCACGGCCCTGACCGGTCGTGTCCGGCCCTTCTGCCGGACTTCGATCACTTACCTGAGTTACATCACCGTTTGACACGGGGGTACTTAGTTCCTGCGTAGAGGCTCTGAGAACCCCGTTTCCCGGCGTATACGCTTCAGTAAGAGCCTGTACCTGTCGATCTAGTCAGAAATACACCGACACCAGCCGATCTACGATGTCCTGAAAGTCCTCGTCGTTCTCCTCCATCACTCTTTCCGCTTCCTCGGCCGCCTCAGCGTCTAACTCGACCGTATACACTCCCTCGGTCGGGTTCAAATCGGCATCCTCTGGGTGATCCTGAGGCGACGGTTTGCAATGCAAACCCTCTCTGAGAATCACCGTCATAGCCTCTGTACGGGTCATATTCCACGTTTCCGCGAACTCGTCTATTCCCTCT
>PWHM01000095.1 GCA_003554915.1 Candidatus Nealsoniibacteriota bacterium | reverse complement strand
CCTTCCATGATCACAAAATCGTATTTTAGTCTTAACTCACGCAAAGCCTCTTGAACCTTTGGCCACAAGTACGGCACCCAATTCTCCCTGTATTCTCTAGCTTTAACATCTTCTAAGGCTTTTCCCATCAAGACGATCTGGGATGAACCTTCACTTGATGGTTTTAGTAAAATCGGATTCATGGCTGCTTCTGCATCCACCCGGGCAGCCTCAGCCTGAACACCCTGGGCTCTTCCGATTTCGAGACCTTCCTTTGTCACATAAGAATTATTAGCCATGTTTTGAGCCTTAAAAGGGGCAACTTTATATCCCAAGTTGGAAAGTATTCTGCACATAGCCGTTGCCAGGACGCTCTTCACAGCATCAGAAGATGTACCCTGAAACATTATACAGGGGCAAAGCCCATCTCGTGTCATCAGTACTCAATCCCTTCTACAGCAGAAACTCCAGCATTAAAGTGATGCCTCTCGGCTCCAAAAATGGTAATGGTATCGGCTAGTTCAAGTACTCTTTGGGGTGCTTCTCTTCCAGTTAAGACCACGTGTTTTTCCCTCGGCTTTTCTTGTAAAAATTCTATAACTTCCCTCGTACCTATTAAGCCCAAAGAAATGGCAACATTAATCTCATCTAGGACCACCAAACTGATTTCTGAAGACTCCAGCATTTCCCCGGCTTTATTTAAGGCCTCTTCAGCCATATCATAATCTTCTTCACGGGGGTCACCCCCTATGAAGCCTTCTCGTCCATAAGTATGAATTTGAACCATGTCAGGAAAATACTTTTGCACTGCATATATCTCCCCTGAAGGATCTCCACCTTTTAAAAATTGAACTACTGCACTTTTATGATCTCTTCCTGCTGCCCTGAGACAAAGTCCAAAAGCTGCGGTGGTTTTCCCTTTACCAGGTCCAGTATGAACTATAATCAAACCCTTTGTCCCTTCCACAATAATCTACCTCCCTTAAATTAAATTATACCCTTAAGTATTATCAGAAATCCAAACCTCAAAAGGAGAAAAAATTATTAAGATATCTGTCAATAGTAGCCAAAAATCTTTGATTTTCGTCTGGCAATCTCACTGCTATTCTAAAATATTCAGGGCTTAATCCTTTGAAATTTTCTGCATTTCTTATAAATATACCCTCCCTTGCAAAAACTTCCCACAAGATCCTGGCATTTAACCCATATAAATCTTCCATTTTTACCAGAATAAAGTTTGCTTTTCCCGGGAAAGTTATAAAACCCCTATTATCAAGCTTTGTAATCATTTTCTCCCTTTCCTGGGTGATTAAATCTCGAGTACTAACTTCGTATTCTTTCTCATCAAGACACACCATCCCTGCCTCTTGAGCCAGGTGATTTACACTCCAGGGATTTCTAAGAGATTTCAAACCCTGAATCAACCATGAAGGCCCAAGGGCATATCCAAGTCTAAGACCTGCCATAGCAAACATCTTTGTAAAAGAGTATATGGTAACTACATTTTGTGGGATTTCATCCCACTCCATTGCTTTCCAGTCGCCACAAACAAAGGGCATAAAGGATTTATCCAATAATACCCAACCTCCAACTTCCCTGGCAGCCTCAGCTATTTTTATCAGGTGATCTCGTTCTAAAACTTCTCCAGTAGGATTGTTCGGGGTGCAAATAACCACTACATCTGGGGATACATTTTTGATATTAGCAACAAAATCTTCCAAGTGGTCACTCAAAGGCATATCACCGGTATAATAACTGTATATGTCACTATTGACAGCTCTAGAAACCCTCTCATATTCTTTAAAGGTAGGAGCAGGAAAGAGCACTTTTTGCGGTCTTAAATACAGAAAAAACAGGTCAATTAGCTCACTTGCTCCATTTCCAGCAATAACATTCTCATATTTCACCCCATGCTCTCCGGCGATTTTTCCACACAAAAAAGCAGCATCGGGTTCGGGATAATTGGGAAGTTTTTCTGTTTCTTTGCGGATCACATCAATCATTCTTCTAGGTGGTCCCAAAGGATTTATGTTAGCGCTAAAGTCTATGATATCGCTATCCTCCAACATGTATTTCTTTTGCCAACGATAAACTTGACCCCCGTGTTCATAGGGTTTCATAAATTCCACCCCCAGTCATTTTAACCTCTCCACCTTTCAGTTCAAACACTCCTACTATTTTCCCCGGGCCATATTTTCTATGCCAGGAATAAAAACTATCAAAATCTTTCTTTTCAGAGGGATAGATAAAACCAACCAAGGTACCACTATGAGCAATTACTATCCCCAGCGCTCCTAAACTTTCAAAGCTATCTACAATACAATCCAGCTCTTTTTTAGGCAAAATTCTTTGATGGGAGATGGAACTGAGAGTAGAGCCTTTTGCCATCAATGCCAAATTTTTTGTTCTTATTCCCCGTTTAACATAATCATAAGCTCTCTTACTGGGAGTTTCATTTCTTCTATATAGATCGCCGAGATGCTGATTCTCATTGAATCTCAAAGTTTCCACTTCTCCACCCAGGTCAAGGACCATTACCTTACCTGGCACT
>PWHM01000071.1 GCA_003554915.1 Candidatus Nealsoniibacteriota bacterium | reverse complement strand
GGAGGGAGGAACAGCAGCCGTCCGGCGCACTGACCGGGTTGCAGCGGGCGGCCAAGCGTCGGAGATTGCGACCTGATAGCCCGAGCCGAAGGGGCTCTCCCACGCGTAGACCCGCGACAACCGCCAGCCCCTCGCGCCTGCTCTCAGCAGACCATCAGGAAGACCTCACATGATTGGAGTAGGTCTCTCTCATGACAAGTTCACAAAGGGTTGTCATGGCACCTCTCGAGCTCCTACTGTCAAGCTGAGGCTAGAAGGCACTGGATCAGGGGGGAGCTTCAATGATTGCGTCACGCACTCTTGCACGTTTTCGCTTGGCGACTATGGGTTTTGATAGCCAAGACTTGCAGACTTATCGGCTGTTGGATCGCAGCGACATTCGAGAGGCCCTTAGGTTTCTTCCTCGCACATATGTGAAAGACGTCTTCCGTCCACAACTTAATGGACCCTTGGAGTTACTACTCGAAGATAAATGGCTCGCATTCAACTACTTGAGAGGGCTCGGAATTCCTACCGTTCAAACGGTTGGTTTGTACCACCCAGAAGTGGGCATTTCAATGGACGGTGAAGGCTTCTCCACTGCAAACGAAGTCGAAGCGAAGCTGGCGAGCTCAGAGAACCGTCAACTGGTGTTTAAGCCCCGTTTCGGTCGAGAGGGGACGCACGTCAATCGCGTGCAGCTGACGCCTAGCGACCACGGCTTGCGGGTCGAGACCGATGGCAAGTACCTCTCGATAGCCGACTATCTAGCTGAACTGGCCGGCTTAGCTGACGCAAACGACCGCGGGCGATTTGGGGCGGGTGTGGGTGGCTGGATCGTCCAACCGGTTGTTAATCAGCATCCTGCCATGTCCCGCTTGAACCCGAGTTCCCTGAACACTGTGCGGGTCATAACGCTCGCTCGCGCAGATGCGAGCGTAAGTGTTCAGATGGCCTTTGCTCGGGCCGGTCGTCGAGGTTCTCACAGAGACAACGTATCGCAAGGGGGGCTAGCCATCGGCGTCGACGTAGCGACAGGCGAACTCGGCCAAGCATTCTACGGTGATTCCCACTCCCTTCGCTACCTTGAATCGCATCCCGATTCAGGGATAGCGTTCGCAGAAGTGATAGTTCCCATGTGGGGCCAAGTTAGGGACCTTTGCACCGGTGCAGCGCGCACTCTTCTGAACGTGCGTTCCATCGGATGGGATGTAGCCCTTACTGAGCACGGCCCGGTCATCTTGGAAGGTAACTCCCACTGGCACGTTCGTTACCCCCAAGCCTACTCTGACGGTTACCTAACTGACGAGGTGCGGGCAGACCTAGCTGATCTCGGCCTAAGGCCACCCTCAAGGGTTCCAAGTACGCCGGAGGCAGTCGCTATTCGACTCGGGAGGAGGTTCAGGCGGGCCCTGAGCCCGTAATCAATCGTGCAGAATCCGGGCTTCACCTGATGAACGCGCGGGATGCCGGTCCTGGTCAAACTACGTCACGCGAGGAACGAGCAGCGACCTCATATCGCGAGGTGCTATGGCGACTCCAACTCCCACTAGGCATAGGGCGACAGGTAAGTTGTGGCATGTCGCGATCGCTGCTGCTCCAGCCCGCCAACGCTGGCTCCTGAGCGCCCTGGCGCGGCGGCGAAACCTGCGGGAGCTTCCCAGTTTGCTACGGGGGTACTACCCAGAGATCGAGGCACTCTACGTTGGTGACGGCCGCGACTACCTTGACGAGCGATCCAGAGAAAGCCGTTCAGGGAGGATCAACGGACCCGCATCGATCTTCTTGGACGACAAATTGGCGTTCCATCTGGCGATGCCCGCTGACCTCCTTCCTGAACTGGTAGGCATCGTCGTCGATGGACGTTTGTCTACCCCCGATGGGCAAGGACTCAACGCGCAAGAAGCAATCACAAGAGCAGGACGCGTTGTCGTACGTCCGATCGGCGGGCGAAAGGGTCGCGGCCTGCTATTCATTGAACAAGCGCCCACCGGATTCCGGGTCAATGGTCAGACAGTATCGGTCCAGCAACTTGAGAAAGCAATCTCGGATTTCGACTACCACATCATGACACTGCACGTTGAGCAGCACTCATATGCCCAAGAGATCTTCCCGGATACGCTGAACACCTTGCGCCTGCTGATGATGCGCGACCCCACCGACGGAGAACCGTTCCTGGCAGCAGCCCTCCACCGCTTCGGAACCACTACATCAGTACCCGTTGATAACTGGTCAAACGGCGGTATCATCGGGGCCGTGGACCTGGGAAAAGGAGTGATTGGTCCCGGCGCCATTAACCCGGAGGGCGGGAAGTTGTTGTGGCTATCGCGCCACCCCGAGACGGCAGCGCAGATCGAGGGGGTCCGTGTGCCGCAGTGGGGTCGCCTTGTCGACACCATGCTCGCGGCAATGCGCGCTGTACCCATGACTCGTTACGTGGGCTGGGATGTCGTCCAGACGCCGGATGGCCCTCGAGTGATCGAGGGCAATAATCTTCCGGACCTGCGCGGCACCCAAGCGCAGGGCGGCATCCTGCGCGACCCGCGAGTGGCTCG
>PWHM01000110.1 GCA_003554915.1 Candidatus Nealsoniibacteriota bacterium | reverse complement strand
CAAAAAAACTCATAATAAAATGAGTATATAATAAGTAAGCTATAAAAAAATTTATAATTAGTACAAAAAGCATAAGTTTTTTTCAATTTAACCATCTTATATTAATTTGTAAAATAAAGGATAACATTAATACGATAGAATACAAACTAACGAACTTAAAAAAAAAAAGTTTAGGGTACCAATTTCATCACGAAAAAACAAGAGATATACTGTATGTTAATTCTCAGTAAAACGGAACTATCACGAAGGCAGATGCGGTTGCAAAAGATAAAAAGTATCAAAATTCAATTAATCAAAAAGATTTGTACCACCCAAACCACACTCTTTTATCTCTACCGGTATAACTACCGTAGCGGCTGGTGACAAGATTTTCCGCAATTCACGCAAATACAAAAATAAACATTAATCAGGTTTGAACTAAACTTCATTCGATAGGCTCCCATAAGGGCTCGTCATCTGTAAAAGAAGCGTCTATAAAAAATAGTACGATTAAACCTCGTATATATAAAAACCCGTCACCGAAAGTTCTCTTATAAATGTCTAAGCACTTGACTCAAAAAAAGGTAAATTTAAAGTTAACTTGTAACGTATTAATCAATAACGAAGAAAATGGGGAGTTGGTTTTATTGAAAAAAAAATAGATTAAAAAGTTTTTTTTAAAAAAATTAGTAAAAACATAAAAGGCCCGGGATTTGGTATAAGAGGCGAAGTAGGGGTTGCGGTTGTATTTAAAAAAATGGGGAGTTTTTCGATTTAATCAAAACCTAGGGTAAAATATATTTTTTCATAAAGTACAATAATCGTATATAAATTTGTTGGGTAAGTAAATCAACAAGGATAGTATTGACAATTTAAACTTTGTTACGTATATAATCTTAAAAAACAAAAAAGACTCAAAATAATTATAAAGGGATCGGGCTCAAAAATAGTTCAATTTTACACACATAACAAACCGATAAAACAACTTAGGCAAGAATCTTTCTAATTTTACAATAAACTTTAATGTTAATAGTATTGTTTTTTCGCTAATTAGTTTGTCAGAATTAAAAAAAGCTATAAGCTAATAATAAAAGCACCAAAACAAAACTAAAGACAAAATTTAAACGTTTACGAACTATAAATAAAATTGAAGTAGGCATGGAGTAAAAATTTAAGTTTTTAAAGTGACTTTTAAATTTTAAAGAAAATTTACTACCGTTCATTATAAATGTGACCACCAAATTAAACCGAAAAAAAACCTATTACAACTCCACCAATTTTTTGTAGGATAGCTTCATTATGGGTTATTAATCCTTTATTGGTAGATAAAATAAAAATAGAGTTTTTCGTACGCTTACTAACTAAATACAAAGCCCTCAACGATATGTAGTAGGTATTTCCAGGCTTTGATATAAGTTTAAAATTTTTACATAAGGGGTTATTTTTATAAAAGGATAAATAAACTCGGGCAACTAACCCTTTACTTGTTACGTTAATAGTGTAGTTACGTATTAAACCGTACTTTTTAAAGATATGTAATAGGGGGGATATTTTTTTAGTAAATACCATATTAAATGCTAGGTTTTTTTTTGCGGAATTTACGTTTATCATATTAATCGTATACGAATAAGCATAATTATAAGTCAAGTTGGAAACATGGGACTCGAACCCATACTCATTAAACCCAAAATTTAATGCTTTACCGATTAAGCTAGTTTCCAATAGATGGGGTATTATTTTTTACTGTTTAAATATCTAAGCTCGTAAAAAAAGGTTTTATTGCTATAAATAAATCAATAAGAATCGGCATAATTAGATGTTTTTCAAGTAAAAACAAAATATAATCAAAATTTACGAACAAGTTTTAATAAAAACAAAATTAAAAATTCTACGTTTCAGAGCAGATTAAATTTAAAAAATAAGGTTATTTGTTCAAATTTCACAGTACTAAAAAATATAAAATACTAATAACGATGAAAAAAAAACCGCGATTATAGAACCTAAAAACTTTAATCAACCTAATTTAGTTAAATAATCGTACCTGTAACGAGGTGTTCCTCCCCGTATAAGAATTAAAAAGGCAATACTAAGTAAAAATTTAATACCGAAAAAGACGGTCATATTTTGGGAAAATTGGTAAAAAGATTTTCAATTAAATAAAAATAAAGCGTTGTGTAAGTAAGGATCAAATGTGTTTAGTATTTTAAAAAAACAATCAAAAACAAATAAACTCGTATAAAAAAATGTATCTATAACGTATAATTTTAAATCTCACATAAGCGTTAACAACTTAATTTATTTACCAACTAGCGCGCCGGCAACCAGGCATGTTTCCGTTATAAGCTTCTGTACGAAATACAAAACGGGAGTATTGTGTTTTTTTAGTCACGTTTCATACCCTTCCGGTAATTACGCACCTATTCCGTTGCTGAACTATCGAAGAAAAACGAATAATTTTAGACTTATTGTACAATGCAAAATAACGGTATGTTAATGGGAGGGTATTATTCTTAGAAATACTATCTAAAATTTTAGTTTTAATTTCATACTTAATAAACAGCTTTCGCTTAAAGTT
>PWHM01000104.1 GCA_003554915.1 Candidatus Nealsoniibacteriota bacterium | reverse complement strand
CTTCACCTGCCGGATCAGACACAACAAGCTCCGGCTCCCCGCTGGCCGGGACCAGCAGAAAGGAAGGCTCATGAGTAAAGACAGAAGTATAGTAAAATATGTTCTCCGGCTTATGGAGCAGGATTCCGCTTAAAAAATACTCCTGTGCAGTTTTCTGTAAAAGAAGAATCCTTCTCCAGCCGGTCATGATATTTGTGTTTTGCATAGCTGAATTGGTTGTTTTAGCTCCTGGCTGTTCGTACCTATTGACCACCTGCTCAAGCTGGACAATCAAGCATCATGTTGCGGCTTCATGTTCCGGGGGCTTTGCAAACTGGGCGTAAACTGTTTTAGCGACGCGTAGTCACGCCTGTGGCGTGATTAATCAAAACCGTAAAACACCAAAATTGATTCAAAGCATGTTACAAAAAATATCCTGGCTATCAAATCTGTGTGTAGGTTTTGATTTACGCTTCCTTGGAGTGAGTTTTTACGTCCTGTTTGCGAAGTTCCCGGACCATGGTAAATAGTTACGGATGTTCAAAGCTTTATCACCGCCGCCATTTCTTCACCTGGCGCAGTGTAAAACCGGCATCCTTTAACATATAGCGAAGGTTGAGCATATGAGCCGTGCCCACGAACACGGCGCAGCCCCCCTTTTCCAGAAAAGGGAGCATGCGTTTTAAAAAGCGCTCGTCCCTGCGGTTTATAACTATTTCCGTCTGGGAGGGGAACTCGATTCCCGAACCGAACATATTGTCCAGATCCCCCTTTATGTATCCTTTCTGGTAATGCTTTTTCAGTTTATGCCAGTTACGGCAGTCCTTTAAAAATCGCACCACTCTCTGCATGGGAATGCTTTCCAGGGTGATTATCTGTTCGGCCATGGTTTCCATGCCCAGCACATATTTACCCATACTCCGGGCTGTATTCCATGCTTCCATGTCCACGGACTGGTTCCAGCCGTGACGCTTCAAAAAGCTGGACCACAAGGCAAAGCAGGCCAGCCAGTGCTTTGTGTGTTCCAGGTAGTAGCGCACATCCACTTTGTCCGGGCTGGACAAATTTAAAATTTCAGCCCAGAACCCGGACGGCCCCTGAACAGTTTCCTGCAGATCAACAATTTCTGACTCGCTCAACATCGATGCCGCACGGGGATCATCGGGACGCGGATTCCTGCCGCTCTCGGAAATCAGATCCATGCTTATACGGTCCAGGGGGCCTTCGCAGAGCACGGTGTCCACTTCCTGAAACAGTTTGCGCATGTGATCTTCGAAACTGTAGGGACAGAAGTGAGCTGCTCCTGCGATCCAGCTTTTGCGCCCATCCTTTTCCAGTTCCCAGAGCATGGCCAGCCTTCTTTGCTCTGGAAGATCCCGCAAAAGCTTGAACTTATCCCCGAGAAGGGCCTGGATTTCCAGGGTCTGTATCTGGTCTTCCCCTCCAGAGCTTTCTTCATCCCACTGAGCATACTCGTATGGCCAGGCCGCCACCCCGCCCCACTTGACCTTGAACCTCTTTATGCCCTGGTTGACCCCCAGGCCAAGATGAATGAACTCCTTGTCCTTTTGCCTGGCCAGTTCGAGCATTTCCCGGAAAAGCAGATCCATGGCGTAAGGGGTATAAAACTGCCTGGACTGCGCCCCTATGAGATAGCTGGCAAAACGATCCGGGCCGAAATCCAGAAGAAGGCACGCAGCCAGACGGTTTTTATTATCCCAGGCGTTTAAAAGAATCAGGTCCTGTACTGCGTTAACCACGTAAGGAGTCCGTTCATACAAAGAGCGCACCCTCTGGGACAAATTTCTGGAGCTGATAAATTCATTCCACAAGGCCTGGTGCTCTGGAGTAAACACACGCCCCTGTTCCACCCGAAGTACCTGGGATGCACGTTCTGCAAGGCGTAAAAGGCGGGGCTGCACCCTGCTTTGCGTATAAAGAATATAATAGTGATCTCTCTCCTGAACCCGGGAGTATAGAGCCGGTGGAAGCTCCGGGCTCACCGAAAGACATCTGGATGGCTGAATGCGATGCCTGCATTTTTCCAGGGCGTCCTGAAATCTGCCGGCATCATAATCGCCTTCCAGGGGATAGCCTATGGCCATCAGCCAGTCCTGTCCGGTCAGAAAAAAATAATCATCCACTAAAAGAGGCTCCCCACAGGACATGGCACGCATAAACCAGGCTGAATGTTCCGGAACATAACCCCTTTTAAGGATCTCCTGCAGATGTGGAAGATTCAGGTTTCCTGAAGAACCTGAAGGTGCAATGGGCATTTTTTTTATGCTGCTGTGCTCCATAACATGATTTTTGCATATCCTGGTCCAATGTCAACAGACAACTGAAGGCCTGTTTTTGCTGCTTGACACTGAGCACAACAATTTTCTAACTTTCTGCTAAGCAACTATTCAGTCTGTACCGGGATGGTCTTTCTGACTTTTTTTAAAAGTCTTACAGATGCCGGCCAGGCCTGTTCAAACCTTTGCAGTCGAGGAAAAATACATGCCCTCAGATCCCACAATAGTGCAGTTTTTAGTGGTCAGCTTTATCATCGGGCTGGCTTGCGGCCTGATTCCCTTTTTAGTCGGCAGAAACTACGG
>PWHM01000139.1 GCA_003554915.1 Candidatus Nealsoniibacteriota bacterium | reverse complement strand
GCTGATATCAAGTCAGTCATCTCCCGCACCACATCTACGTTGGGATACGCCACATACCCTTCTTCGTCAGCATCAGGGTGGTCGGGGTCGTACCGCATCTGAGGTGGGTTGCCGTCGTCAACAATCCGTCGCACGGCCACGCCGTTGGAGCCCTGCCCCTGCTGCAGTTGGGGACCACCGACCCCCGACGGCAGCGCAGCCATGTGAGAACGAAGCAGCTGCTCAAACCTGCTGCCCGACCCGGTACCCAGGACCACTGCCTTTCTGCGGTAGGGTCCGCCATCGCTGGTGCGAGTGGTCTCGACGTTGGCTATGTTGGAGGCTATTACGTCCATGCGCAGCCGTCCGGCGGACAGCGCTGAGCCCGAAACATCCAGAATATCAAACATGTGACACAACCTCCCCTGCTATCTAGGAATCACGCACAACTGAATTGAGCAGATCGAATTTCCTGCCCAGTTGGGACAGTACAGTCTGATACCTCAGCGAATTTTGCACCAGGCGCACCGTCTGCTGTTCCAAATCCACATTGCTTCCGTCAACTCGCAGCGATGCTGAATTATCAGTATTGATATACTGCGCGGGATCAATCTCCTGGTTCTGAGGAAGGGTCGACAGCGCATCCTCCATATAGGATTCAAAATCCAGCTGGCGGGTTTTGTACCCGGGGGTGTCAGCGTTGGCCATATTGGCGGACGTGAGATTCTGGTCCGCCCACAGCCCACGCAGACATCGGTTGGCAATCTCTATGCTGAGGTCCGAGTTGATCATGGTCATGACGTTCACCTCCTCGCGCTGGAGGCAAAGCCAATCTATAGGGGGGCAGGAGCAACCGGAGGGGGAAATGATGAAATGCAAAATAGCCCTTCGGTAACCCGGCTGCCATAGTCAAAATAGCTGACCTTAGACCCTGGGCTTTGCGCCTCCAACTTTCGCTGGATTTGCCCTTTCGGAGCTATAAAACGCTCACGGGATACTTTTCACTTTTGCCAGATCTATTAACCTCGGTGTTTCAAACTTTTGGATAATGCAGATACTCGGCCGAGGCACACGATCTGAACTCAACATTAGCACTCGCATGTGCCTTGCTAACAGTTATTCCACATTGCTCAGCAAATTCCTGCTTGAAAAGCAAACAATCTTGATTATTCGACAGCAAGCCCCGGTTGCTAGCCGAAAACGGCCGCTGTACCGTTGGTCCCATCAACTTCCAACCGGGAAACCATCTGCGTCTATTTATGGCGTCAGAACGCAACGGTAACCAGCAGCGCGACAACTGCGAATCTTCGCCCGGCTACAGGATGTAGTGGCTGAGATCGCGGTCGGTAACTATATCTTCCAGCTGTTCACGTACGTAATCGGCGTCGATAACTATCGTCCCCGCCACCTCCTCGGGAGCGCGGAATGACAGATCCTGCAGCAGCTTTTCCACCACGGTGTGCAGACGCCGGGCGCCAATGTTTTCTGTTCTTTCGTTGATCTCCTCTGAGATTTTGGCTATTTCATCAATTCCCTCGTCAGTAAACTCCAGTTGAACGTCATCGGTCTGCAGAAGCTCGCGATACTGCCGGGTCAGGGCGTTTTCCGGCTCCACCAGGATCCTGCGCAGGTCTTCGCGAGACAAGGAGCTGAGCTCCACGCGTATGGGAAACCGTCCCTGCAGCTCCGGGATCAAATCGGAAGGCTTCGTCACATGAAAGGCACCGGCAGCAATAAACAAAACGTGATCGGTTTTCACCGGACCGTGCTTGGTCATGGCAGTTGTCCCTTCAACGATGGGGAGGATATCCCTCTGAACACCTTCCCGGGACACATCAGGTCCCCCCCTCTGACCATCCGGACCGGCCACCTTGTCCAGCTCATCGAGAAATACTATGCCATCGTTTTCCGCCCGCCGGATGGCCTCTCGCTTGACGCTATCCATGTCGATCATCTTCTGAGCCTCTTCTGTCCTCAATAGTGAGCGGGCTTCCCTCACAGTCACCCGGCGTTTCTTTTTCTGACCGGGCAGCATGTTTCCCAGCAGATCCTGGAAATTGATGCCCATTTCCTCCACACCTGCTCCGCTGAATACCTCAACCATAGATGGCGACTGCTCCTGCACCTCAATCTCGACCATCTCATCATCCAGCTCGCCGGCATCCAATTTATCGGCTATTTCTCTCCTTCGTTTACGTTTTTCGAACATTTCATCTGCATCCTTTTCCGGGTCCTCTACCTGCTGCTGCTGCTCAGCAAAGAGAGCCTGGAAAGGATTCTGGTCTCTTCCGGTGCTTCTCCCTACGGGAGCCAGTAAGTCCAGCAGCCTGCGACGGGCAGCCCGATCCGCCTCATCCTGCACTTTCTCCATTTCCTCCTGCCGGACCATTCGCACGGCGGTATCAACCAGATCTCGGACGATTGCTTCCACATCCCGTCCCACATAACCGACCTCGGTAAACTTGGTTGCTTCCACTTTCAGAAAGGGGGCGTTAACCAGCCGCGCCAGTCGGCGGGCGATTTCGGTCTTACCCACTCCGGTGGGTCCAATCATCAAGATGTTCTTCGGCAGTATTTCATCCTGTAGTTCCTCGGCCAGCTGGCTGCGGCGGT
>PWHM01000067.1 GCA_003554915.1 Candidatus Nealsoniibacteriota bacterium | reverse complement strand
CCTGCAAAACCTGTTCTTGCAAAAGCATCTGTCCCCATGTAGTCTTCAGCCCACTCATAAAACATTTCTTCTGGGTCATCACCCATGCCTAAGGACTTAGCTATTTGGGCAATTACAGGAGTAAAGACTGAAGCTCCTGCCCCAGCCATAAAAGCTGGAGCCATGAGCATATAGACTGCATGTCCTGGTTTTTTATACGTGCCCCAGTGTTCTGCTGCTGTCAGCAAGTAAGTTTGTTGGTACTTGAAAAATGTATAAGGCATGTCCAAAAAAGAAACGTTTTGAACTAACCAGGGTTTTGCTTCTTTACCATAAATACCATGTGATCTATTCGATGCATGAACCCCTCTAGCCAAGAGTTCTTCTAATGAGTATTCTGGATGCGTTCGTTGATTAGCTTTAATTGCTGCCATAATTGTTACAGCACGGTTTAACCTTTCAGAAGCTCCAAAAAGGTACATTGAAGCAGCCATTGAAGAGTTCCATGCATCATTAGCTGTACCCTGCAACTGCCTCATAGTCTCTTGGTTAAATTGTGCTTGATCAAGACCACGCTCAGAAATCATGTCAAAGATCTCTTTATCTGCAGCACTAAGTTCTCCACGACCAAAGGTATTCTTCATGGCTTTTGACATGAAGTTCGAACCTTCAAGTCGGCCGGCTTGGTACTTAAGATACTTAGGAATAGCTTTCCCAATCTCCGCCCAAGCAGCAGGAATAGAAATTCCTGTGTGAGCAGAAATAGTTGCTGTAGCAGCTAATGGTAAGCTTGTCAAATTGACCGCCATTGAGCTTATCCTAAATCCTAAGTACTTAAGTACCGCCAAGCCTTTTACATACCCCACAAACCGATCAACTCCTGTGTCAGGTCTGAGGACGTGTGTCATGTAGGTTCTTACGTCGTCATGCATGTTTTTCTGCTTTGAGGGGTGAATAGCCTTACGATTAACTTCAGACCTATAGTCTTTATAAGTAGCCCCTGGGTTTTGTGCTTGGTACTCTGCAAATGTTAACTCACGGCCAGTAAAAGCCTCGAGCATATTTCTTGCGACTGTTCGTCGTGCTACACCTGCTGCAATCCTTTGGGAGTGGGCTGCTCCTGCTTTGAGAGGATCAAGTTCATAACCTTCCCAATGTTCTGCAGCTCGTGCCATACGTGAGCCGAGAGCGCCTTTACCTTTATAAATATTACCTATGCTCCATGCAAGGCGTTTACTTATTGACTCAAGGTGTAATTTTTCAGTGCTAGACATCTCAGCGCTGTCAGCCACTGTTTTATCTTCAGCTGCACTAAGCAGAGAATCAACAGCTGTAATAAGACCAGGGGCATCAAAAATTGCTTCTGAAGGACGATTAACGGGATTAATAGAAATCTCACTGTCTTTATATCCTTCTACTTTAAGCCTCTTGATTTCTTTTGCTACAGGAAGCTTAGTGTTGATTGCTTTCTTAACCCACTCTTTTATCGGATGCCCTAACTCATTCTCAGGGATGTAAAGGTCAATTGAGATAAGTTCTTTTTTACCCTGGGGCCCAGGCTTTTGAGCTGTAAGTACATAGTTTTTACTTGCACGCACCCTTGGGAAGTAAGTCCCACGAAGATCACCCATGTAGGCTATTGCATTAGAGATTGGGATCACTTCCTTCTTCTCGCCTTTCTTATTGGTGTATCTTACTGTAGGTTCAGCAATCTTGTTTTCTTTGGCAAGCTTTAGCTGTCGTCGCATTTCATCTACTTGAAGATCAAAGCTTCTGTTGGTAAACTCACGCCATGCTTTAACAGCTTCAATTGTTCCCTCAGATTTCCCTTCAGCTCTAAGGGCTATTCCTTCTTGCTTGATCATTTCAGCTACTGCAGCTTTTTCACTTTTAAAGCTCTCAAGTACATGACCAATAGGACTTCTTACTTGCCACTTACCTTTTTTATATGAAATTGAATAGCCTTTACCTGACTTATCAACTTCAACTCCATACTTTGCAAAGGCATCATAGTCTGCAGGATTGGCTTTTCGTATAGCTTCAATACGCTCAAATGAATCCCCAATAAGAGCTGTTTCAGTTTCATATTTAAGTTGTGGCTGAGAAAGACCATGTGTCAAGACTCTTGAAGCCGTACTATCACGACGGAAATAGAACTCTGGTAAACTCAAGAGTCTTGTAAAAACATTTGTTGTTTGAGTATCACGGTCTCTTGTGAACTGGTGTATATCCTTTGGTATATGTCTAAAAACTTTATCTGTGATTTGACCAAATTCTCGCATTGTAGGGTCTTTAAACCTTGAAGCAATTTTTCCTACAGCACTCATCTGGTCAAAGTCATACTTCTGTTTTGCTTCTGTTCGGTTCTTAGGCTTTGAGAGAAGGTCGGCCAGAAGAGCTTGAGCATTAGGCCCACCTTCTGTCATGAACTGAGGAGTACTAAAGCCTACATCACTTTCAGGAGGAGCTATAATAGCCCGATCAAGTACTTCTTTAAACATCAATTGTGGGCGAAATTTAGCTCTTTCCTTTTTAGTAAGATTACGTCGATCAGCTGCATCACGTGCTTCAATTTCACCATGCAGTCTTTCATAAGCATCAAAGCTTACCATTTCACT
>PWHM01000127.1 GCA_003554915.1 Candidatus Nealsoniibacteriota bacterium | reverse complement strand
TGACGAAGAACCTTACTCGCGCGACGGGAGGGCCGATGGCAACCAGCACGAGTACTTCCGTGACGTGTGGCGAGTGCGGTCACGCCATCGACCCCATTGTGGCGCAGGACCCAGACCGGGCGCCGTGCCCGAGATGCGGCAGCCCGAATATCGCGATCGTCGTCGGCATCGCCGAAGAGACCAACATCGCTAGCGGGATCGACATCGGAGTCGGCCCCGCTGACTACGCCCGCGACGCAATTCGGCGGTGGGAGGATGCCGATGCTGAGGCGCATGCTCTGGAGCAGCCTCTCCCGGACAGCAGTCGCGAGACAATTCTCGATGCTCAGCGACGGCTGTACGCAGCGTTCATTGACCTGTGGTCGCTTCGCGAAGCGCTCGTCGCTGAAGACGGCGTCGCTGGTGGTTCGGTTGATGACGTGATTGAGGCGTCAGCGGTGATCGCGCTCGCTCACGACCTCGGCAACGTGGCGAAGCATGGATCGCCCCTAAAGCGCCCGCGAACTGGGCAGCAGCCAGTATTCCACCAGCCGTTGGCGACGCGAGCCGGATCCGGTGGTCCATGGAAATTCCGCCTCGATGTCGAGCACGACGGCGCGACCGCTGACGGCGTAGGCATTGCGCGTCGAGCGGTCGACGAGTGGCGCGATGCTCTCACCGAGTGGGGGCTCCTGTAGCTCCGGAGTCGAGTCGCTGGGCGCCGCCAAGTCGCGATGGGGAGAGGCGAGGTATCAGCTGGGTCTACCAGAGGTTCGTGCAGCACTTAGCAGCGGCGAGACGAGCGCCGAGCCGATTCTGTGCGGCATTCGGGTTGGTTAACGAAAGCATAGTAGTTCGAGCCTGACGCGGGCGTCGACTTGGTTCGCCGGCCCGAATCTAGAGAATGACGTGCTCTTCAAAAGTAATCCGACTAGCCAGAGAGAGCAGGAAGTTCTCACAAGCCCGATCAACCCAACTTGAGAAAAGCCAGAAGTGCGGAGATCCTCGCAACTTCTCGACCTGCTCAGGCCGATAGCGAACCATGTTAGACAAGTGGTGTAAGACCAAGTAGATCACTGCTTCTTGAGAGAGCAGTTGGGGGCGATCACTTAGTTCGATGTAAGTTTGCCCCCCCTGCCAGCCGCGACGGCGTACAAGCAAAGAGCGATCAAACAGTTGGCAGAGATCAGGTAGCGAATTGCTTCGTCCCCCTCCGAAACTGATGGCGTCCTTCGACTCGTAGCTAGCTGTCTCATCGCTGCCGTCCTGGACGAGCCTGAAGTCGTCGCCGAATATCCTCGCTCGAGAGATGAGAGCTTGCGGGCCGACGTCTTTCCGCCTCCGAAGCGTTGTCCGGGCAACATCAACCTTGAGCCATGCTTGGCTCCTGTCGAAAAGAACGTCAATTCCCTCCACCTCGAGGAGTTGGGGTAGGTTCCCAGTGTTGTCCGCGTAAAGATCTGCGGCATCAACGAGATGTGGAAGTAGGTCCGCGATTCTGATCTTGGTCCTGTTTGGCCAGCAATACCCCATGCCGGTCGCCTCAGCAAGCCAGCGAAATACCCCAGCTGAATGAACCATTGTTTGTTCTTGGCTAAAGTAGTACTTTGACTTGGCTTCATATGCGTCCGCGAGGCCGTGATAGACTTTACCTACCGGAAGGTTCGCGCGCATCACGAGAAAGGCTTTGGAGAGGTTTAGCGCGAAGTAGTAGCCGGTTAGGGGCTTCGCTGCGGGTTCAAGATTCCCAAGTGTTGCGTAATACTGCTGAGCCTGATTGACAAAGGCCTGGTAGCGGTCAAGCGTCGCCTTATCGACGCGCTCTCGCGAACCCCCTGGTCGACCAGTTACTTCGCCGCGGAGCGCGATAGCCTCGACTGATCCCCATAGGTCGGTGAGCGTGACCCTCGGCGACAGGGGCCGGACGAAGGGGCCAACTCCCGCGACGATGGGCCGCCCAACCGAGCTCCCTGTCTCTCCCGTGCGAGCCTTGGGGGGTGCGCCCATATAGGGATTCCTCAGTCGTCCGTCGGCCTCCTTGCAGCCTATGTGGTCGCAGCCCGTGCGGTGGTCTGCTGAAGGCACAGCGGGCAAGAGGAGTGGACGCCCTGCCCGGAACTGCAGCCGCTCTGTTGTAGGGGAAGCTCTGTTGAACCTCTCCACCAACAGTCTCCATCAGGGGAGTGCGGTGCGCATCGAGTCTCGCGGTAGGCCTCGTCGACCCTGGTGGCCGCCGGCACGCCGTCAGGTTTAGCAGGTAGTGGACCCAGCAGTGAGCGCCGGGAATCGACGGTTCCCGGAACTCAGACTCGAAGCGGGTCGACCGGCGACGGTGCACCCCTCCGTATCTACCAGAGCGCGTTTCGCGACTGCAATGCTTCCACGATGCGGCCTACTGCGGAGTCGACTTCCTCGTGCTCCCAGATTCGGACAACGACCCAGCCTTGATCTCGCAGTCGGGAGTTGGTGTCACGGTCCCGTCGCTGGTTCGCTGAGATCTTCGACCGCCACCACGCCTCATTGCTCCTCGGTGTGGTGCCGTGCTCGGGAGTAGCGTCCAGGGATGTGGTGTACGGGGCGGGGTTGCTCGGAAACGAGTGACCACCGCGCCATCCTCAC
>PWHM01000059.1 GCA_003554915.1 Candidatus Nealsoniibacteriota bacterium | reverse complement strand
TGGTTTCTTACCGATGCCGCCAATCCTCTTTTGCAGGCCGTCAAGACGCAGCCGGGAAGAACCTATGCACACGTACACGGACCTCGCCATCTGTGCGATCATCTGCGCCAACGACAATCAGGACGGTCAGACCCCTGTGATTTGCTAGGCATGTGTGACGGTGTCTTCGTCAGTTCAGCCTGGAGCAAAAAGATAATCTCTAAGCATTGCGGTTCGGACCACAAAGACAAAATTGTGGTCAGCGGTTTTCCTTTTGACCCTGCGCCCCTTGTGAAACACCGTAGCGGATGTACAGATAGCGACCTGATCGTGTTCGCTCAACGGTTCTGTCCTGATAATCTTCATATCCTGGAGACATGGCTGGCAGAATCGCTCCTCCGGCAGAATTACCGGGTGCAGCATATCTGTGAAATGGACTTCCTGGATGATGTCTGGCGTGACCGGGAGGCAAGAATTCTGCTGCGCGAAGCTCGCCTGCGTGGTCTGCAGCTGGTCGTGTGCAAAGACAGATCTGACTACTGGACCCAACTGTCACGAGGAAGCGTCCTCATAAGCACCTGCATAAGCGGTAGGCTGCCGACGGAAACTCTCGAAGCAGCAGCACTGCGAACGCCTCCCCTGGCGCCGCAGTGGGGACCCATCGCAGAGTATATGCCACAACAGAATCTTTATCCTCCTTTCAATCTCGAATCCCTGCTGGATATGATAGCATCGTCACCAGCAGTTTTTCAGCAGCCGGAGATGAGCAATCCGACAACAGTGGTGGACATATACTGCCAGACTATGGAGGTGAGCTGATGCTCTACTTCATGGGTCTGAATGAATCATCCTCCGGCTGGACGGGTAATTTCACCGCTGCGATGGCAGGGGAGCTTTCGCGCAGGAAAATCCAGTATACACCGCTTCCTCCAATCGACTGGCAAACTACCACACCCCAGGCGAGCACCTATTTGAATGCTGCCAGCAAACCGGAGGATACGTGGTTCATCAGTTGGGCTCAGAGCCCGGCAATCGAACTGATAAAGGATAAGCCGGGACGCAAGTTCGGGCTGGTAGTCGGCCTGACAGCAATGCCATATGAACCCGCCGTACTGCAGGACAGTGCAGAAACCCTCCGCGAGCCACAGCGCCTACATCTTTACGACCACCTTTTCGCCAACTCGCACTGGTGTCGACAGTGCCTGCTGAACCACTACCCGGACCTGCAAGGTAGAGTCAGCGTCACCGGGTTTCCCCTGGACTTTAACATATACCACCGCTATCTGAACTCCAAAACCGATGATGATCTGGTGGTTTTCAACCAGCGTTTTTCCATCGAAAAACTGCACGTACTGGAAGTTGAGCTGGCGAGGATGCTCAGCGCGTGCGGCTATCGGGTCCAGCATCTCACCGGTGTCAGTCCATCCCGGATGAAAAACACAAGCAGCACCATGTCAAAACTGCTGCTGAGGGCTGAAAACGCGGGGCTGAACATTATCTTCAACGAAAGCAAGCATCAATACCACCAGCGCCTGGCCCGGGCGACCGTTGTGGTCACCACCTCTGTGGCCGACATGCTGCCCTCGTCCCTCATTGAGGCGGTGTACCTGGGAGCAGTGCCTGTGGCCCCGAATCACATGTGTTTTGACGAGTTCATTCATCCAGATAATCTCTATTCGCCCTATGACATCGGTGAGATACTGTCCATCATCAAAAGCTGTCCAGACCGCAGTCACGACATAAAACAATACGAAGCCGCGTCAGTGGTGGAACGATTCCTACATCACATGGACATCATCTGAAGATTGAGGATACGCGGTTTGGAGAGGAGAAGCATCTTGCTGTACTTAGTGACTTACCCCGATTGGGAAGGGCACTGGCACAAGTACTACAACCGCGCGGTCTGCAAAGAACTGCAAAAGTGCGATATGCGTTACCACCGCATAGTTACAAATTACTACTCAGAATCCATTCACCCCACCGTACAAAGAATGCAGAACATGAAGTCAAGGCCCGACGATGCGTGGTTCTTCTCCACCGCACACAATCCAGCGATCGAGCTGGTGGAGCAGAAACCGGGGTTGAAATACGGACACGTACACAGCCTGGAATGCCTCAAGTTCGAAACCGCCCGCCTGCAGGGGATCAGCCTGCAGGAAAAACGCCGGCTTGGCTTTTACGACCGGGTGTTCTTCAGCTCCCGCTGGGCCCTTACGCAAGCCCAGCAAGCTTATCCACAATATGCCGACCACTTTGTTATCACCGGCTTTCCCATGGACTACGAGATATACCAACCCTACCGGCAGATAACCGCACAACCAGACCTCGTGGTGTTTAACCAGCGACTCGCCTGCGAACGCCTGGCTCCTTTGGAGATCGAACTGGCCTCGCGACTGATCAAACGCGGCTACACAGTGCAGCACCTGTACGCCTCCGGCAACGGGCTGGCTTGGACTGGATGCCCTCTGGCAGGTCAGCTGCGCCAAATCGGGGAGGAGTCTGGCATGCAGTTCATACCCAACCGCAACAAGTTTCAGTACCACGTAAATCTCGGCGGCGCCGGATGCGTGGTAACCACCTCCGTATGCGACAACCTGCCGGTAGCGCTCATCGAGGGTATCCGGC
>PWHM01000042.1 GCA_003554915.1 Candidatus Nealsoniibacteriota bacterium | reverse complement strand
GTTCGATTGAAATTATCAAGGACGTCGGAGATTATCAGGGAGAATGGAGTTTTGATTTCTCAGTAAACGGAGACAGTGCTTTTGCCCTTGACAATGAAAACGATTCGGAAATCAACGAAAGCGCTGAGCCCGGAAAGTACGTTGTTAGGGAAGAAAATATTCCTGCCGAATGGAATTTGGATGACATCAGTTGTAAAATAAGTCTGCAAAACGACTTTATACCTCATTTAGAATACCCGTACAACAGTAGCTATGAGACGGATTTAGAAGACAACTCGGTAACCATAGGCTTGGCCGGTGAAGAAAAGGTGACCTGCACCTTTGAAAACAACTATGACGAACCGGAGGAAGAGAATGGAGAGGAAGAAGAGGATGAGCAACCGACACCGACAGGAGGTGGAGGCGGAGTTATACACAGACCTACGGAAACGGAAGAAGTCACCGTTACCTTTGACGAAAATTATGAAGACGGCACCGTCTTCAGTGCAGATACGGAAGAAAATACTTCTTTAGGCAATGAAATGCCAGAAGACCCGGAAAGAGAGAACTACGTATTCGTAGAATGGAACACCGGTGCGGAAGAAGGCGGAACCACCTTCAACAACAATACTGAAGTTAATGATGACACTACCGTTTATGCTATCTGGGGAGAAGTTTTGGGTGAAGAAGATGAACCGGAAGGAGAAGTTTTGGGTGAAACGGATGTGAAAGACAGCTGTCCGTTGTACTTGACCGAGTTCATAAGACAAGGTAGAAGAAACAATCCGGAGGAGGTTGAAAAACTTCAAACATTCTTGAATGAATACGAAGAAGAAAACCTGTCCATAACCGGCTTTTACAGCCTACCCTCAATTGAAGCGGTTAAGCGTTTTCAATCCAATTACGCAAGTGAAGTTTTGGACCCTTGGGGAATAGATGAACCGACCGGTTTTGTCTACTTGACTACCAGGAGATGGATTAATCTGACGGTTTGCCCCGAATTGGAAATAGAAATGCCCGAACTTATCTCCGCATCGGAAGCGGACGGCCAAGGAGAAGTTCTCGGTAGACAAACCCAAACCGACACTTTGGCTCAATCGATAATCAACCAACTCGAAGATATGAACTTAATCGTAAATGAAATGTTGAAAGCCGATTAGTTAAAAGAGATCGTAGGAGTCGATTACTCGACTCCGCTTTCTTTTGACCAAAATAAAAAACGGAGATTTTGTTCTCCGTTTTTTTGTTTTTCCTCCTATTTTTTTTACCTGTCTCCCCATTCTATTATTTCTATTTCAACCGTTCTTCTTCCCCATTCGTTTGCTTTGCGAAGACCTTCGTCTCCGTATCCCATAAAAACATCGATTCTTTTGTTATCTATATCACCTCCTATGTCTTCAACCGTTCCTTGCCCGTATCCGGGTATGTAGACCCGAGTACCTTCCGGCAAAATACTCCAATCGGCGGCTATATAGCCTACCTCAGCTTGTTTGCCGGTCTTGGTTATTCCATCTCCGTTTAATCGAACATCGGCTTCATAAGAGCCTCTAACATAATTATTTTGGCCGCGAACGGGCCCATAATATGCAGTAGCTAACACTACCATCGTTTCTCTTTCCGTAACTTGGTTCTTTACGGGACTCGGTCTTACAACGGTTTGCTCCGTCAATGGATTTTCTGTAGCGTTTACAAATAAAAAAGCGATAATGAGAATCAGTGTCCAAAAAAGTATCTTTTTCAAAGAACATTCCTCCTTTCAGCGATGACAATTATATCACGTAAAAGTTTTATATCAAACCAATTTTAGATGAGCGATTAAAAGCAAAAGCCGGAGTGTCTCCACCCCGGCTGTCTGCTTTTTCTAATCTTTAATTATTTTCTTCTGGAAAGATAGTAGAAAATGGCTCCGAGTATCAGTAAAAGAACTGCAATTATCGCCCAATTTATTGGATCTCTTTCTTCCTCTTCTTCGTCTTCATCTATGTCTTCATCAACAATCTCTCCGTCTTCGTCGTCTTCGTCTTCTTCCTCTACCGGTACCAAATCTTCTTGGGCATCGGCGATGCTTTCCACAGCCGCATTTATTTCTTCCGGTGTGTTTTCTTCAGTTACTGTGTTTTCATCAACCACTGCTTGGTAAGCTTCCCAGCTTTCTTCGGTGTAGTCGGCCGGATCAACCTCGTCCAATAGTTCTTGATAGTCGGACAGATATACTTGGAAGTCTCTTTCTCCCAGCACTTCTCCGTTTTCTTCCCTGACGGTTGTGGGCGTAAAAGATCTATTTCTTGTTCTTGCTTGAAGTTCCGGCATGATTATGTCCAGCTCGGGGCAAACCATCAGATTAATCCACCTTCTGGTCGTCAAGTAGACAAAACCTGTCGGTTCATCTATTCCCCAGGGTTCCAAAACTTCTTCGTAGTACTTTGCCTGAAATCTCTTTACCGCTTCCATGGTTTCTGTTCCGTAGACACCGTCAACGGGAAGGTTCTCATCTTCAAGTAAATTCAAGAAAAGTTGAAGCCTCATTACCTGTTCGGGATTATTATCTTCACCGTATCTGATGAATTCAGTAAGATACATTTCACAATCCTCTTCTTCCACAGCTTCTTCCGGTTCCGGTTCATCAACTTC
>PWHM01000037.1 GCA_003554915.1 Candidatus Nealsoniibacteriota bacterium | reverse complement strand
GTTGGGAAGATGATCCGGGCTATATAGAAGGTTTCATTGCAGGCATCCTAAAAGATTACAGAGCTGGTATTTTTACCGCAAAAGAAGCAGCACAAATGATTTCGGCCCTAAAAGCGGCAGAAGATATGGACGAAGCACGAAAGGTCGCCGAAGGCTTTATTGGCAAAGGAACCGGTGATGAAGTAGTCCTGGCAATCCCTGATGAGTTTGAGAGAAGAATGGTTGAAGCGCTGACCGAACAAATTTGGGCTGTCCAGGTAGAAGCTGGTCCTGGCAAAACGGGTGCGCTAGCGCAGAGCTTTGAAGCAGCTTATGGGGACTGGGCCGGAATAACGGATGATTTCGCAGAAGAGTTCAGTGATTACGTTGATGCTGGGAGAGCTGAATATGATGAGTGGGCTCATACTTACGCAGATGATCGTTTTGCTATAGAAATCGGCCGTGAGTACGCAGGCAACTATTTTTATATAGACCAATTGGCCTCCACTGATGATGGTGAATTAAAGCGCTACATTGATGTCAGCAGCCCCTGGAGCGGCACATTTGTTTCTGAAGATATGACTGTTAGCGGAGAAGCCGGAGTCGAAGAAGCCTTCCGGATGGTCAACCTTGGACCCGGTGAAGAGATAGTTGTTGACTGGCACGAGCTGTTTTAAAAAGATTGATTAGCCCAGTGATTTTTGCAGGGCAGCTATCATAGCGAAACTCACCCAAATAGATGGAGATATATAAATTATGGAGAACACATCCTGTCAGGAAAGGAGGTGACAACAAAAATGATAAAACAAACAAAACGCTGCGGTAAAAAAGGAGTGACGTTTACCGTGTTTATCATTGCTTTTTTGTTCATTATCCCCTCGGTTGCCTCGGCAAGCGGGCAATTTTATATAACCGGCTCTCCGGACAAACTGCCCGGTAACGCCTCCGATGCTTCTTTAGACGATATGGAGATCTCCATTGAATTTAATGAAGCTGAAGAGGACTCCTTATCAGAGCAAACCTCAGAGGAGGATCAATCCGGGGAAGACGCTGATGACCAGGAAAGTGACAGTTCAGGTGACGGCAACACTTATGAAGCTGAAATCACCCCCGACGGCGTTGTCGGAACCGGTGAAGAGACCGATTTTACCGCCACCTTTAAAGAAGTGGGCAGTGACAAAATCGGTTCGGCAACCATAACATTGCCCTCTGAGTTCGAGCTTAATACCGAAGACATGGATAACGACAACTTCAGCTTTGACATCAAAGATGATCGTGAAATGTCCTGGTCGGGCAGCGGAGGAGACCTTGCGGTTGACATATTTGCCACAGACGTGAGCAGTTTCATCAACCCGGGCGAGTCGGTGTCAGCCATTTTCAATGCCACAACTCCGAAAATTATCGCTGAACCGAACGAATCGTTCGAGTTTGAAACCGAGGCATACAATGATAACACGGCTACACCAAACGCTGATCAAAGCAATATTAACAGCCCAAGCGATGATTTCTCCGAGGAAGCACTTGAGGTAACAGTTTCTGAAACCATCCAGGATGGGATTGACGCAGAGGCCATTGAGGTTGGCGACAGCCTGCATATCCACAGTGGAAGCTGCGAGGAACAGGTAGCCTTGGCCGAAAGTGAATCAGTTGAAGTTATTGCCGGTGAAGGCAATTCCTATATTGCGGAAGTAACCTCCGATCGTGTAGTCAGTACAGGTAATAATACCAATTTTAACTTTATATTTACCGAACTTGGTGATATGACATTGGGCTCGGCACAGATTGCTCTTGATGAAGGATTTGTAGTTACTAATAGTTCTATCACGACATCCGCTACCGGTGGTAAAGACTGGCAGCATGAGCTGTTGAGTTCAGGTTCGGTGGTAAACTTATGGGCTAAAATGCTAAGCGACTACCTTACTCAGGGTCAATCTCTTGAAATTGGATTTACGGCTAAAACTCCGGATAACCCTGGAGTTTACACCATGGACACTGCAGCATGGATAAACGCTGAAGGAATTGATCCTGATGATGAAAGTTCAATCGGCACTGGTTTAGGTGATATTCCTAATAACCAGCACAGCGGTCATATTGATCCAACTATAAGTGTTAACACGGGCGGTGGTACTTTAGAGGATCCCTTCGACGTGGAGTCTGCCGACCAGCTTGATCATGTTAGGCACAAGCCTGATGCGCATTACAAGCAGGTCGAAGATATTGATTTAGGTGTGGCGCCTTACAGTACCGGTGCAGGCTGGGAGCCGATAGGCGACCCGGTTGAACCTTTTACCGGTAGTTATGATGGCGATAGCAAGAAAATAAAGAACTTGCGAATCAACAATTCAGCTCTTAATTATGCCGGTTTATTTGGTTACACCAGCAAAGATTCACAGCTGAACAACATAAAGCTGCTTAATGTTAATATCACCGGTAGAAATTACGTCGGTGGTTTGGTAGGTCACCATAGTGGTTTTTCTGCCAAGATCACTTTAAGCTTCTCTTCTGGCAAGGTAACTGGCAATAGAAATGTCGGCGGCCTGGTTGGTTCAAACTACAGGAGTGGCCGGATCGAAGACAGCCACAGCACGGCCGCAGTTAGCGGTTATAACAGTA
>PWHM01000133.1 GCA_003554915.1 Candidatus Nealsoniibacteriota bacterium | reverse complement strand
TTAATATTTTTCGCAGTCGATTTCCTGAGTAAAGTATAGTCACCAAAACTCCTATAGCCCACAAAATCAACACCCCTGACATAAGTCGGAAAAACCTGCCAGTTCCCCTTAACCTGCAAATATTATCAGAAAATTACCCCAAAAACAGAAGGCGCGAGCCATTAGCCCGATCGGAATCCGAGGAATCACTATGCAGACCCCAGCAGAACGCGCCAGCCCGGTAATCAGCAAGCCAAAAACCCCCAAACCGGGCGACCTGCAGTCCACTATCTACCCACCAATTACAAGTTAAGTAACTACTACTACTCCCCTCTCCTTCAGAGGCTAAAAACGTATAATCTGCTCCATTAAAGATAATGTCTTTAATGTAAGTGTCG
This sequence comes from Candidatus Nealsoniibacteriota bacterium, assembly GCA_003554915.1. Taxonomy (GTDB): domain Bacteria; phylum Patescibacteriota; class Minisyncoccia; order Minisyncoccales; family PWPS01; genus PWPS01. The sequence continues at coordinate 2,290 of PWHM01000133.1, read as the reverse complement.
CTACTCGACAACACGGAACCTATACTATTATAATGCTCATCAAACTTGTCGCTTTCAAAACCATGGTCTGCAATATATGCCTCATGGTCGTTCAAGTTAATACCATCAACCCACTTCCAGATATTGCCCCAGAAGTTTTCGATGCCCCTATATGTAATAGATGTGTAACCATCGCTCCCATCAGCCATACCAGATTCGTTGCCGAGATCTATAGTGTCGCCTGTATTCTCGGATTCATTGCCAGTGCCAGAATCTTTATCGACAATGCCCCTGCCAATTTCTGTTTGTGCGTTAAAGTCGGCATATTCTACCAGATACAGTATCTGCAAAGCACAAGTGCTTAAGAAGTCCTGCATTTCCCAGCCTGAGCCACGAGCCTGCGCCCAACCACGGAAATCTGTTATATCACCACCCGGCACATTTTCATCGGTTGACGGTTGAACTCCGGATCTGCTTTCCAACTTTCCATCATTGTAGTAACCCTCAAAGGCTGAAAAGTAAATATAGTCTTTTTCTATTCCATCACGAACAAAGGCAGGGTGTATATCATAGCCTTCCGGTTTCTCTGAAAGCACGTTTTCCTTTACAGCAGCTATAAACCAACGATATACATCGCCGGACTTATCTGCTTTGTAGTAGAATTTAGGAATCTCAACCATTACCTGACCATGTAACCCCGTATAGTCAGCATTGTTGCCCTCTGTATAATCAGTATTGACAACTTCACCAATCTTGTCAGGATCTTCAGGATCGATATAATAATTAACCGAACCGTCATCACTCAACATACAACGGCGCATACCTTTCCATGGATAATATTCGTTAAATTCCGCCCTTAAAAGATACATAGCATCGCCAATTCTCATATAACTATCAGAACCCTGATCCCACCGCAACGCCAGTTCTTCAAACTCTTTTTCCAATTGAATGTCCTGCCAAGACATATCGAAATCACTATCGCTATTCTTTAATAAAGCCTGCCCTTCAGTTCCCCCTGCTGGCACACCGTCCGGGCTTTTCAAGTTCACCCATTCGCCCCAGCTACCATCAGGATTTTTAAAGCGAATACTGGCTCCATCCCATTCATGATCCGGATAACCGACAGCATAAACCAGATTCAGCCAATTATCAGAGCCATTGCCGATTTTCCATTGATACGTATCAGTTTCAAAGCCAAGCTCGCCTTGCATTAAAACAGGATTGGCACTTTCCCACTCCTGCTGGGTTCCGCGCCTAATCTGTATTTTTACAGCCAACTAAAACAACTCCTTTCTAATCCCACGAATCGGGGCTTCCGCCGTCAACGTGTTCTAAGCCCTCATGAACAAGCTCTTCAAAGCGTGTATTTATGCGCTTTATATGCTCCGCACTAATCATTGAAGCTATAGACGTGCCAGACGGCCAATCCCTGATACTGCCTTCAACAGGATAAACGCCGGTCAGCTTGCTATTCTCGTAATCAATACCAGTATAAATAACCGTCTGAAAATCAGCCGCCTTAACGCCCATCATACCGTCCTCAGCGCAGAGCATTGCCTGACCCTCGACCCTGTTTGTTGGCTCTTCAAAGTAATCGATATTTTCGACTTCAATTTCTGAGTGATTCATTGAATTAAAAAGCCCTACCGTCTTACTGACTGGCGATAGGGCTTTAGCGTTTAATAATTTTGTCGGCATAGCCTATTTTATCCCTCCTCCTTCGCCTTATGCCTAAAGCCTGACCCAGCGGCATAAAGGGTAAATTCGCCCTGACCTTCAAAGTATTCGGGAACATCGAAGTCAGCACCACCGTAATTAGTGCCACCCGAAGAAGCATCAAAACCTCTCCAGCCAGTAACCTTCGATTCAGCAGGCACCTGAAATACAAGATCCTCGGTCGGTCGCCTTACACCGTTCTCAGCTTCCGTCCAGCTAACCGCTTTTCTCGAATAAGCCGGATCTCCGCCCGATATTTCCGCCCCTGCATCGTTATCCCATAAGCCTATATGAGAAATCTCATCAGTAGGGGCAGTAACGCTCAAATTCAAATATACTTCCTTCACTTCACCCATCATAAAGCCTCCTTAATCATCGCCCCTGCGGACTGCCAGTTTAGCCTCGTCCACATCGTCAGGGGTATAAAAATTCATATCCCAATCAGCATCAACAAAGTAGTAAACACCGTAAGAACGCCGGAGCGATTCCAGCACCCTGACAGCCGTCCTGCCTTCAGCCTTTACCGGAGCAATAAAGCCAGTATCGGTTTTAACATTATTAGCAGTTAACGGCAGGCAGTAAGTTTCGATTATTT